>JAISKH010000052.1 GCA_031261325.1 Oscillospiraceae bacterium | reverse complement strand
GCGCACCTGTTCGTGTTCCTGTGCGTCCAACACGACGCGATTTTCAAGCCGCTGCCAAGCCCGCTGTGGTGGTTCGCGGGCGTGCCCGCGCTCGTCGAGGCGTTCTCGGACTGCTTCGCCGCGCGGCTCGCGGAGCTTGTCGGGGAGGTGGAAACTTAGCGTTTGCAAGCGTCACAACAAATATTTTTGGAGGTAAGATTATGAAAATCAAAATCGCACTACTTATCGCGGTACTGACCGCGCTCGCGCTCCCGACACACGCCGCCGCCGCGTTTATCCCCGACAGCGAGGTTGCCGAGAACCGCGACGGGCGGCAGCAAATCGTCAGAACATACTCGCTTGCGCCGGAGGAAAACCCCGACGCGCTCATCTCGGAACCGTTTGCGCGCGAGGGCTTTGCCTACACCTTCGCGAGCATTACGAAGTCTGAACAGCAATTTTCGGACAAGAAGCTCCAAAGTGAAACCGTCACCGTGAACACGGCGAAGGGCGAACTCGGTGCGGTGCTGGAGGTTCTCGCGCCGACGCTCGCCTATGACGGCGGCGGATATAGCGGCACTCTCGCGCTCGACCACACCTCGATTGTAACCGAAGTCACGGGTTACACCACGGTTCACTACACGGTCACGGACACGAAAACTTATGACAATCTCGACCGCAATGACCCGTCATATGTCCCGCAAACGACGGTCAAGGACGGGCGAACACTGACGCTCGCGGACATTTCGTGGTCGGCGCAGGGCAGCGGGCTTGCGGACGACGCGCTTGTGCCGACGCTCTACATGGCGGTCGCGACCTACTCCGGCAATGCGTCTAGCAAGACCGCCGACGGGTATGTTACCACCGCGACATACAGCGGCGAAATATCGGCAAGCGGCGTCAAGGCGATTTTGTACACCGTCACATACCTCGGTGAGCCGATTCTCGCGGCGGTTGCGGAGGTCAAGCCGAGCGGAATACCCGGTTGGGTGGCGGTCGTCGCAATCGGCGTAGCGGTCATCGCGCTCGGTTGCGCGCTGACGGCGGCGGTGCTGCTGAAACAGGAAAAGCGGCGTTACAACGAACTGTGGAGCGACTACTGGCTCGGACTTGACGTGCCTGAAGCGACTGACGTGGAGGTAGTCGAATGAGGAAAGTCGTTGCAATGGTTATACTTTTCGCCCTGACGTTCGCGCTGTCCGCAACCGTGCTCGCGGCGGACTACACGTTCGACGCGAAGGACACGACAAGCTACTACAAGTCCACCGACTACGCGGACATTTACGCGGTCGAGTACAATTACGGCAGCGTGAATGTCGTCGATTTCGACAACCGCGGCGAGCTTCCGGGGCTGTTCATGCCCACGCCGCAGAACGCGCCGAGTGGCGGCGGTATGGTCATTTCGGTAAGCTACGAAACGGAATACGCCGCGCCCAACGATAATTTTGTCGTCGCGACAGCGTTCACGGCGGCAAGTCCGCTGACGCGAAGTGACGGGTCAATCGGCACGCTGGAGATTCCGTCGCTGAAAATCTCGATGAGAGCGTTCGAGGGCACGGGTTCCGACAGCATGGCAAAAGGCGTTGGGCATTTTGCCGAATCCTCCGCGTGGAATGGCAACATCGCGCTCGCGGGGCACAATCGCGGCGCGGCGTACACCATTGGAACCATTAAGGATTTGCGGGTTGGCGACACCATAAAATATACCACTTTGCTCGGCACGCGGACGTATGCCGTGAGCTTTGTCAGGACGATTTCGAGTACGGATTGGACGCATACCGCCGCGACTTCGGACAATCGCATCACGCTGTTCACCTGCCTTGCCGACCAACCGACGTTGCGCGTCTGCGTTCAGGCGGTCGAGGTGACGTGAACGAAAGACAAAGGCGATTAAAATAATGCTTTGACATTGCGGCGCAAGGCGTATATCCTGTGAGCACAGGGTGGTGATATGATGAAAAAATCAGGACTGATTTACTTCATAGCGGGCGTGTTCCTCGGCGCGCTCATTTTCGGCGGCGCGACGGCAATAGCGGCGGGGATTACGGCGACAGCGACGACAAGCCGGGTGCTCGTCAACGGAGTTGAGGTCAGCGCGGAGGCGTACAGTATTCACGACAACAATTTTTTCAAGCTCCGCGACATTGCCGCCGCCGTTGGGTTCTCCGTTGTGTGGGACGGCGCGGGCGACCGCGTGCTGATTGACACCTCGCGGGAGTACGACGCGAACGAGCAATACGTTCCGCCGACAGCAACACCTACTCCAACAGCGACTCCGGAAGTCGAGATTGACGTATACGAGTACGCCGCAGAGGTTGTGCGCTACACGAACATCGAGCGCGAAAAGGTAGGTCTGCCGCCGCTTATTCAGTCAGCGGCATTGACCGAAGCGGCGATGCGGAAGTCGCAGGACATGGTGGAAAACGACTACGTCGGGCACACCTCGCCCGTGTTCGGCAAAACGGAGAGCATTGTAAGGCTCGACGAGTGGAAGTATATGGGCGAGAATGTGACGAACAGCGGCTATTCACCTGAAACACTGGTTAAGACTTTTATGCTATCCAAGGGTCACAAGGAAAACATCTTGCGACAAGGCACAACCCACATCGGCGTTGGTGTCGCTATTACCGCCAATGGCGGTTTTCGGTGGACACAGCTTTTCGGCGCAAACATCAGCGAATAGCAAGCAAAAAATATATTACAAGCAGGGCACGGAAACGTGTCCTGCTATCATTTTGGAGGTCTTTTATGAAAATCCTAAAACGAATAATATCAATCGCGTTGACATTAGCCGTCGCTATGTCGCTTCTTGCGGGCGTGGCTTCGGCGGCGGGGACGTTCGCGACGGGCTACACGTTAGACGAAGCTCTGACGAAACTCGGTGTGAGCTTTCGCGGCGACCCGCTGGATTGGCTCACAATCCACGGCAAGGTCAAGTCCCAAAACTACACCTTTTATCCGCTGAAAAGTGCGATAACCGGGCAAGTCGAGGAAAGCCCCGTGTATTGCATAGACCCGGATAACGGCGGTATCAAAGAAGGCGTTGAAAAACTCGGTATCGGGAACAAAATCATGACATATTACCGAGGAGAAAAAGTCGGAAACGCGACGTACATTTCTATTCT
>JAISKH010000017.1 GCA_031261325.1 Oscillospiraceae bacterium | reverse complement strand
GGCGTAGCTTTCAGACAATGACGAAAACTGCTTGTCGGGTAACTTTCCGAGCGCGTTGTCCTCGTAGATTTTCCGATATAGTATATCGAGTTCTTTCAATCTGCGCTGACAGTCCGCAAGCCGTTTCTTTTGCGCTTTTATCTCGCCCGTCTGTTTCGCTGACAAGGTTTCCTGTACGCGCTTTACAAAAGCGTCGCGGTCGGTCTTTGCGTACAGCGTAACGTCGCGGAGCGTTTCCGCAACTAACTTCATCAGCGTGTCGGCGTTAATACGATGCGCTCCGCTGCATTTTCGGTCGGCTTTGGTTTTTGTGTAGTTGCCGCAAACGTACTGCGGCGCCCTTTTTGAACACATACGGCGTTGCCATACGGCTCGTGTCCACCTCGTCGAGCCGCCAACCTGTGTCGTTCATTTGCAACGGCGCGAATATGTTTTCCTCGCAATATTCGCTGAAATCCTGCCCCGAAATCGTCTCAACAAGGTAGCCTAAAAGCGCGTAGCCGACGTTGCAATACTCGCTGCGCGTGTTGGGTTCGCGCTGATAAAAGTTCTTTTTCGTGTTGTAATTCTCGCCGTCCGCGAGCAGATACGACCGCAGAAACTCGTCGAGCGAAATCTCGCTGTCGCCGCCGCCCGTCTCAATGGTGTAAGTCGGCTTGATAACGTCCATATTGTCGCGGATTGAGGACGTGTGCGCGAGCAACATTCGCGCGGTAATCGGTTTCTGCTCAAATCCGGGAACGCTGACGGCGAACGGCAGATATATGCTTATATCCTCGTCCAAGTCAAGCAGGCCCCTGTCGTAAAGTTGCATAACCGCCGTGCCTGTGACCGTCTTGGATAGCGAAGCAACCTGAAAAAGCGTGTCTGCGTTTATGCCTCTGCCGCTTGCGATGTCCGCGTAGCCGAAGCCCTCGGAATACACGACCTCGCCGCCCCGGAGCAGTGTCACCGACATTCCCGCCGCGCCCCACTTGCGGAATTTCGTGTCGAGATATTCCGTGAGGTCGTCGGGATTTGATAGGTCAATCTGCATAAGGGCGGTTATGCCCGCCGCAAGTACGAGCGCGGCTAGGATTAGCAGTGCGATTTTCAGCGGTTTTCTTCTGCGTTTGGTACCGCTGTTCTTTTTGCTACTCGTCAATTCCTTGCCCCGTATTCCGCAGGGGTACCCCACTGGTCGATAATCTGCCCCTGATGATTCTTGCCGTCGAGCAGCAAATCAACGACCACCTTGCCGCCCTCGGCGACGGTTTTCATGTGCGGTCCCGTCGAGTTTCCGTTCAAATCAGTAGTCACGCCGCCGGGCATTATGCCGAACATTTCAACGGGTATTTTACCTTGCTCAAAACTGACGGCGAGCGACTGAATCATCACGTTCAGAGCGGCTTTGCTCGTCGTATAGGCGAACGGGTGCCAGTGGGGATTGCTTCCAATCGGTATCGTCATATTGAGTATCCGTCCGCTGTTTTTCGCGAGAATCGGGTAAAATGCCTTTATCATAGCAAAGTTGCCGTAGAAGTTCACATCGATAACCTCGCGCAATTCTGACAGTTCAAACTCGTAGCCCGGTTTTCGCATATCGCCGGGAATCCCCGCGTTGTTAATCAAGACGTTCAAATCGGCGTGCTTGTCCGCAACCGCCTGCGCCGCAGTCTGAATGGTTTCGACGTCGTTGTAGTCAATTTTGAGCCATTCGGCGTCCACGCCCTCGGCTTTCAGCTTCGCAACGGCGTTTTGTCCGCGCGTTTCGTCTCTCGCGCCGAGCAGGACAGACCAACCGAGCGCACCGAGTTGCCGCGCAATCTCAAAACCGATACCCTTGTTGCCGCCTGTGACCAATACTTTGTTCGCCATTGTAAGTCCCTCCCCGTAATTTATCTGAAATTGTCGGCCTTTCAGTTGTCCGCGTTCTCGCATACAGTCCCCGCAAACGCCAGCCACTTCGCCCCGTAAACGTCCAAATAGAACCGCTGTCCAAACTCATTCTCGACAAATCTGCGCTTATGCGGTCGGTACCACCCGCGTAGTTCCGCCGCCAGCGCGGCATCGTCAGAGATTGGCTCAACCCAGACGCGCTCCGCGTCGCATACGGCGTCGATGCTGAGCGGGTCGCCAATTCCCCGCAGACTGAGCGCGAACGCCGGAGGCACGGCGTAAAGCGGCTCCTGCACGATGGCAAACGGGAGTTCGCTCTTGTCGGCGAACAGCAGCGTTTTGGCGGCGGAGTTCACGAGCGCCCAACCTCGGCCCGCAGTCCACACAGGAGTCCGGTGCAACACGGGCAGCATTGACCTGTCTACCTGACGCGCGGAATCCACACGCTCGTCCAAGCCGAGCAGGTATGTCGCGCTGACATTCAGCACTTGTGCGAGCTGAAGGAGTCTGTCCAATGTAAGCTGACGGCGACCCGACTCCCAGTTGCGAACCGTCGTCGCGTCAACGCCCATTTGTTCCGCCAAGTCATTAACCGACAGTCCCGCGTCCGACCGAGCCTGAGCGATTCGGTTTACTGCTTCCAAGTTACCACCTCGCTGTTCGTGAATTTTTGAAATCATTTATTACATAATACGTTACTTGTTTTCAAAATGCAAGAGAAATAGTGCTCGTAGACTTTTAGCGCGAGTATAAATGAAAGTAATTCCGTTGGATTGATGTGATTGAAG
>JAISKH010000068.1 GCA_031261325.1 Oscillospiraceae bacterium | reverse complement strand
CTTTTCTATTCGCTCCAAAAACCGTTGACACCACCGTGCTTTTTGTGCTACGCTTATCATGACAGGTCGCTCCCTTCGGTTCGGTTATGGTTTGCTCTTCACTCACCATTTTACCAAACCCGTCGCGGCTTGTCTTTCACTTATCTATTGTACCTCTACACTCCGCAATATTTTTCTTGACAAACAGCCGACGATGCGGTTTAATATCTATAATACTTATAAGTTATTAACACATTGCTTGCAGGTATCCAAAATCAAACAGAATAGAGGGGCGCAAATGGCAATCAATTTAGATTCTAAAGACGCAATTATCCGTGAGGAGCGACTAGGCTCCACCGTGTGCTGGGACGGCGACTTGGAGGGCTTCGCGGAGTGCACGGCTTGCGGCGGCGCGCAAAATAAGGAGCGGCGATTTTCGCAGGCAGGCATATGCCCCAACGGGTGCGCGGCGGGCAATCTGCTCAGCATTCGCGACGCGGCGGTTATCATGCACGGTCCCGCCGGCTGTTCCCATGTCGGTAGCGCAACCGTCGGGCATCAGGCGGCTTCGCGCATCAACGCCAGATACGAGGCAATCGGCTACGGCGACGATATGAACGAGAACGACACCATTTTCGGCTCCATCGACAACCTGAAAGCAATGGCGGTCGAGGTTATCGAAAGTCGCAAGCCCGCTGCCCTGTTCATCGTAAACTCTTGCGCCAGCGCGATTATCGGCGAGGATATTGACAGTCTCGTGTCGGAGCTTAAAGAGACCTACGACCTCCCGATTGGCACCGTCAACTGCGAGGGCTTCAAGTCTCAGGTCTGGTTTTCCGGCGTTGACGCAACGTTCCATACACTCGTCAACACACTAGTCAAAGAACCGCAAGAGAAACGCGACGTTGTAAACTTCATCAACTTCTTTGAGAGCGAGCGTTCGTATCTCACGGATATATTCGGCAGGCTCGGCGTTACCCTGCAATTTCTCGTCGTGAACAGCTCGGTTGACGAAATTTCGCACATCGGCGAATCCCGCGCGACCGTCTCCGTGTGCAGCACGCTCGGCACATATCTCGGGCACGCGCTGGAGCAGAAGTTTGACGTGCCGTTCCTGAAAACAATCAACCCCATGGGCATGACGGGCTTTGACACATGGTTCCGCGGCATCGCCGAAATTCTCGACAAAAAGGACGAGGCGGAAGAGATTATCCGTCAGGAAAGAGCAAAGTACCTCCCGAAAATTGAGGAAATCAAGAAGAAAACAACCGGTCTGAAAGCAGTTCTCGCAATGGGCGCGGGTTACTCGTGGGAGATGGCGCGCGTGCTTCAGGAGCTTGGCATTGAGATTCTGTCACTCTCCGCCGGGCATTACGACCCGCGGCAGGACGGCGACAATATCCCGCCCGCAATCGAGTACATGACCGAGAACTCAACGAGCAACTTCATCACGAACGTCAGCGACAACCAGAACTTCGAGGTGTTCAATATTATCCACACGCTTAAGCCCGATGTGTTCTTCTCGCGTCACCCCGGATTCACCGTCTGGGCGACAAAGCAAAACATTCCCGCGGTTTACGTGGGCGACGAATACCTTGCACTCGGCTACAAGGGCACTCTTGCGCTCGCGAACATGATAGTTGACGCCGTTACAAACCGCAGCTTTGAGACGAATCTGGCGACGCACGCAAGGCTCCCGTACACGTCGTGGTGGCTGAATCAACAGCACGCGGCTATGCATAAGGAGGCGTGAAGATATGGCACAGGCACTGGGACAGCAGCGGTACAAGTGCGCCCTCGCCGCGATTCAAACTGTACACGCAATTGACAAGGCAATACCAATCCTGCACTCGGGCGCGGGTTGCGCCGGCAAGCTTGACGACTCCTTCGGCAATTCCGGCTTCATCTCACCGCAGCTATACCCCTGCACCTGCTTGGGCGAAAAGGAAATAGTCTTTGGCGGCAACGACAAGCTTGCGGAGCTGATTGAAAACTCGCTGAAAATAATGGACGGCGACCTGTTCGTCGTACTCAGCGGTTGCGCCGCCGAGATAATTGGCGACGATATTGAGGACGTAATATCGAACTTCGACGATAACGAAAAGCCCGTCGTTTCCGTTAAAACCCCGGGCTTCAAGGGCAACAACTACTTAAGTCACGACTGGGTTCTCAAAGCGATTTTCGACAAGCTTGTAATCAAAAGCGACAAGAAACAGAAAGGTCTGGTCAACATTCTGGCGGGACCGCCGTATCAGGACCCGTTCTGGGAGGGTAATCTGCGTGCGCTGGAAAAGCTCGTCTCCCTGCTCGGGCTTACGCCGAACACAATTTTCGGGCACGCCCACGGCATCGAAAACATAAAGCGACTCGGCGAGGCGGAGTTCACGCTACTCGTCTCCCCATGGGTCGGTTACGAGAGCGCAAAGTTTCTTGAGGATAAGTTCGGCGTTCCGCTGCTCCATTACAGCAACCTGCCAATGGGCGCATACGAGACTTCAAAATTCCTGAAAACCGTCGGCGAGTTCGCAAAGCTTGACCCCGCTTTTGTGGACGCAATCACAAAAGAGCGTGAAGCCGAATATTACTACTACATCGACCGATTTGCCCCCGTCTTTTTGGAGCTGCGCGTCATGTCCAAGCGTTTCGCCATCGTTTCCGACGCGCAGTACGCCGTCGCCGTAACCCGCTTCTTGGTCAACGACATGGGCATGTTCCCAACCAAGGTCTACGTCAGCGACGACACGCCCGTGAAATACCGCGCCGGAGTGGTCGCCGCCGCAAAGGAGCTGAATTACGGCGTTGAAGCCGACGTGCAGTTCAGCACCGACGGCTACGCGATTCATGACGACATTGAAAAAGAGGATTTCGGCGGTTCCCCGCTGATATTCGGCAGCAGCTGGGAGCGATTCCTCGCGGCGAAGGTCGGCGGGCACTTCCTGCCCGTGTCCTACCCCATTGAGGATAAGCTGATAATCAACAACTCATACGTCGGCTATGACGGCGGGTTGCAGTTCATCGGGGATTTCTACAGCGTCGGCTTGCAAATGAACGCCGTGCAGTAAAGGTTTACTCAAAAGATAAACCCGCCTTATCAGGCGGGTTTTATCTATTCGTCGCGTGTGTTCCTCAACCTAACCACTCAATCAGCCCGCGCACGCTCTCCTCCTCCGTCGCCCAAGAGGTCACAAGTCGCACCACGGAGCTTACCGCGTCATATCTGCGTATGACGTTAAAGCTGTATCTCTCCGCCAACCTCGCAACCTCCGCGTCGTAAAATATCGGGAATTGCAAATTAGTCGGCGAATCGCAGGCGAACTTAACGTCGAGCGCGGCTAACCCGTCGCGCAGCAAAACCCCCATACCGTTCGCGTGCGCCGCAAGCTCGTAATACAGCCCGTCGCGGAACATTTCCGCGTACTGCGCGCCGATAACGCGCCCTTTCGCGAGCATTGCGCCGCGCTGTTTTTGAGAGTGCTTGATGTTGCGCGCAAGCTCCGCGTTCGTGATAATCAGCGCGTCGCCGTACAGAAAACCGTTTTTCGTCCCGCCGACGGTGAACGCGTCCGAAAGCTCCGCAACGTCCGCGAGCGTCAGGCTCGGCTCCGCCGCGAGCGCGTTGCCGATTCGCGCGCCGTCAACGTATAAGTACAGCCCGTTTTCGCGGCAAACCGCGTAAATCTCCGCCAGCTCGTCGCGCGTGTATACGGTGCCCAAGTCGGTTGCCTGCGAAATATAAACAAGCCGCGGGGAGACGACCTGCGGCGTATTATACTCGAGCAAAACAGCCGAGATTTGCGGCGCGGTGAGCTTCCCGTCGCTTGACGGAACGGTGAGTATTTTGTGCCCCGTCGCCTCAACCGCGCCGCATTCGTGACCGTTTATGTGCCCCGTCTCCGGCGCGATTACGCCCTCAAACGCGCGCAAAGCGTGCGCAATCAGCACGACATTTGCAAGCGTGCCGCCCGGCATAAACGTAACCGTCGCGTTCGGGCACTTCGCCGCGTTCCGCAGCATCTCCGCCGCCTCGGCGCAGATAAAGTCCTCGCCGTAACCCTCCGCTTGCTGAAAGTTGGTGCGCTGCAACGCCTCGTAAATGCGCGGGTGCGCCCCCTCCGAATAGTCGTTTTTGAATGAAAATATAGCCATATTAGTACGTCCTTTCCGCCACTTTTCGTATAGTGTACAACGAAAAGCCGTCAAGCACAACACAAAAATACATTGCGGCGCGATTTTCGGTGGCGAATATAAATATTGACAATTAAAACGCGCGCGGATACAATGTGAATAGCCGACAAAACTCGTGAAAAGGAGAACAGCCGCCATGCCATTTGACTACAAAAAGGAGTACAAAACGCTGTACTCGCCCAAAACCGCGCCGTCAATTATCGACGTGCCGTCAATGACATTCATAATGATTGACGGCGAGGGCGACCCGAACACGTCCGAATCATACCAAAACGCCGTCGAGATTCTGTACGGCTTGTCATACGCCGTGAAAATGAGCAAAAACGGCGGCAAACAACCCGAAGGCTACTTCGATTTCGTCGTGCCGCCGCTGGAGGGAATGTGGCAAGGCAACGCCGCCGACAAGAGCGGCTTTCGCTGGACTTCGATGATACGCCAACCCGATTTCGTCACGGCAAGCGTGTTTGAATACGCAAAAGAAACGCTAACAAAAAAGAAGCCGCACCTTGACCTGAGCCGCGCGCGTCTCGAACTGTTCACAGAGGGGCTGTGCGCGCAGATTATGCACCTCGGCTCATTCGACGACGAGCCCGCAACCATTGCGACGCTAGACAAATTCATCACAGCCTCCGCACACAGGCTCGACTTGTCGGAGACGCGTCGTCACCACGAGGTCTACCTCGCCGACCCGCGCAAAACCGCGCCCGAAAAACTGAAAACCGTCCTCCGCCACCCGATAGCGGCGGTTTAGAACACGCCGCCATGAAGATTGCGACATGGAATATCGAACGACTGAGACACAGAGCGCGTCTCGGCATAATCGAAACCCTGTGCGAACAGGCAAACGCCGATATTCTCGTACTGACAGAAACGGACGCAAGTGTGAAGTTGAACTACAAGTATTGCTATAAAACGCCGTTTTTGCGCGAACTTGCACCGAAAGCATATACACCGATGGAAAACCGCGTCTCAATCTACACCAATTACAAATGCAAAACGCGGCACGCAACCTTCGACAAGCAAACCGCGCTGTGCGTCGAACTGGAAACAGAGCGCGGCAACCTGCTTGTTTACGGAACAACAATCGGAATCTACGGCAACAGGCATCGCGGTTTCGCGGAAGAACTAGCAAAACAACTCGTTGATATTAAGCGGTTGTCGTCCGACAATCAAAATCTATGCGTATGCGGCGACTTTAATTGCAGCTTTGCCGACAGCTATTACTACACAAAATCAGCGCGGCGCGCAATAACCGAGTCGTTTTCGGAAAACAATCTCGCACTTCTGACGAAAAACCGTCCTGAATGCATCGACCACATCGCCGTTTCGTATAAGTTCGTTGCCGATAGCGCTGTTCAAATCGAAGAATGGAATACCGACAAAAAGCTGTCCGACCACAAGGGCATTATTGTCAGCTTGTAAATAACAGAGGTTAACCAACCACAACACAGCAAAAATCCCCTCAGAACAGCTTTACAGCTCGTTCCGAGGGGATTTTCTATATCGCACAGGTCGTTCGCTCCAAATCGAGCAGCGACCGTTTTTTGTCCAAACCGCCGGCGTAACCCGTCAGCTCACCCGTCGCGCCGACGACGCGGTGGCAGGGAATGAGAATCGAAATCGGGTTGTGCCCGACGGCTCCGCCAACGGCTTGCGCCGAAAAGCGCGGCACTCCCCTCTCCGTCGCAACCCGCTTCGCAATCGCGCCGTAAGTCGTGGCGCCGCCATACGGAATTTCCCGCAAAATACGCCACACCGCCTGTCGGAACTCCGAACCGACAGGCGCAAGCTCAAACGTAATTGCAGGATTATCTCCCCCGAAATAGCCGTCCAACCAAGCGCGAAGCTCGCGCAAAACGGGGTAATCGGACGCAACCTCCCATGTCGGCGCGTCTTTCGGGTAGTACTTCTGCCCGTCAAACCACAGCCCGACAAGCGCGTCGTCGCGCGCCGCCGCGGTCATCTCGCCAAACGGCGACCGATACTTGCAGGTTACAATATTCATTCTCGGCTCCTTTCCGCGCGGCTCGGGCATAACGCGGTCGAGCCGCGAATATATTATCCCTATATGTCGAATTTGGCAATACCGAATTTCCATGACAAATCTCGCTTCCGCACGTCCTCCGCGGTTACAACAAGTAACCAAAAGTTACACATAGGTTTCTTTCTGAAATATTTTTCCGAATTTCCCAAAAAATAAGTAACTTTTTTCTTGACAATCAGATTATCTCATGCTAATATCGCAAACAATAAGGTTGATTTAAGGCTTTTTGTGACCGAAATTGTAACTTTTTACAATTTATTCAGACTACATGTGAGGTTAGATGTTATGGAAAAAACGAGAAAAATCGCGAACCGCGCCCGACGGACGCTTGCCCTGCTGCTGTGCTTGGTGCTGTCATTGCAGCTCATCGCCGTCGTCGCACCAATCACCGCCGCGCGCGCGGCGGGTGCCTCCGCCGACATCGTGGTTACGAACGCGGTCGGCGTTGAGCAGACGAACTACTATTCCTCAGAACACCGCTACAACCCGACGCAGTATTTCTATACATCGAGCTACAGCAACGCCCTGCTCTTCCGCATCACGTACCACATCGACGGCGCGGCGGGCACGACGGCGGCGGGCGGCAGTCTCCGCATAACGTTGCCCGAGGGCGACGCGCCGTATTTTGACGGCGTGAACCGCAACAATCCCGTCCGCTTATCCGGCATTGTCCCGAGCTATATTGATAAGGAAAACGCCCGCTACGAGCTTGACGGCGCGACGGGCAAACCCGTCATGGTCATACCATTCACAGGCGGCACAAACGCGGTCAGCGACGCGGACTTGTACGTCTACGCCGAGTTCAACGGCGCGGACTGGGCGACCAAAATCACAAGCGGCACGTTCCTGCACCGCTTCGAGTTCTTCGGGCAGGACGCGGACGGCGCGACAACCTCACCGCGCAGTCTCGGCGTCACGGCGTATTCGTATACGTATCCGCCCATAACCATGGTGCCGTATGTAAGCGTCACTCGCCAGAACCCGACCGACATTACAAACGACGCTTACGTGACCTATTCAGTATATGGTTACAGCAATTACAGCCCCATATGGGACCAGACGCGCCCAAGCTCGCTCGTGTTCAATTACCCCGTCGGCGCGACCCTGCTTCAATATACAAACAGCAACGGCGCGAACATCACGGTTGACGAAGCGAACGGCACGATAACATGGGAAAAAGCCGCGGGCTATCTGTACAGCTACAACAACGAGTACGTGGTGCTGCAATTCCCCGAAGATATATTCCCCGTCGGCGCGGGCGTCGCGTGCGGCGGCGAGATACACTTCAGCAACCCCGACGGAACTCCCGACAGCCGCAGCAGCACAAGCTCCACCTCGCGCGTAACGGATAACCGAACCGCAATCCCGTCCGAGAGCTGGAAGAACACCGAAAGCTCAAGCTACCTCCGCGACTTCAACCTGCTCGTTGACCTCAACAGCGCAGTATC
This sequence comes from Oscillospiraceae bacterium, assembly GCA_031261325.1. GTDB lineage: Bacteria > Bacillota > Clostridia > Oscillospirales > Oscillospiraceae > JAIRRO01. The sequence goes on along the minus strand of JAISKH010000068.1, from coordinate 19,296 downwards.
CGATTACAATAACAGCGCGCTAATCGGCGGCGACTACGGCAGCGTCCAGAACAATTCCGCGCTGCCGATTCACGACTACACGATAACATGGCGCAACAATCCCGCGAGCGGCGGCGGCGCGACAGGCTCAAAGGCGCGGCTTGCGAGCATCAGCGTCGCGCTGTACGGCAGAATCTATGATTTGGAGTACAACATCGTCATTAAGAACGCGGCGGGCGACACGAGATACGCAAATGGCGTTATCAATCTGCCCGACAACTACCAATACGACCAATATTTGTATTACAGCACTCCACACAAGTTCGATATAATCGCGGCGTGCGCGCTGCAAGCGAACGAGTATATCGACAGCATCGACTTCTACCCGCTCGACACGAGCGACGGCGGCAGCGGCAAACGAGTGTTCCTGCCGGGCGCACAACTGTTGCTCCGCGCGAATTACTCCGGTTGGACGGGCGGCACAGACCACACGGGTCAACCCGTGCCGAACGGCACGCGTATACCGCAGGAGTGGATTGCTTCAGGCGACGGCGACACACGCCGCGTGGACACGTTCAACGTCGTGCCCGCATACGCGCCGGGTCCGTATATCTATATGGACTATTTCACCGACAAAACCGTCGAATACGGCGAGCAGCTGCCCGTCAGGCTCGACGTGGCAAACTACAGCAATTACAGCTATTACGCGGAGGGTTCCGCGCCGCTGAATAAGCCTGTTATCTATTTCTACCTGCCCACGGGCTACGAGCTTGACACAACGCAGACGGTTACAGGCACGCACTCGGGGCAATACGCCATTACCGACACGGGCGTTGTAACAAACATCGCGCAATATGGCGACACGCACGACTTCAGGCTGTACACCCTCGCGTCGCAGGGCTCGCTGCTTGACAATCAGTCCGAAACACTAAGCTTCGTCGTAACGCCGATAGGCAAGGCTTCGGGCACGCACCAACTGCCGATGCTGGCTCTGCTCTCGTCCGCAGAGGGACCTTTCAACAACCTATACAAGACGCTCGGCGCGTCGCTTACCTCGCAATTTAGCTTTTACAACTACTATAACTATTACTACTTCAACGACACGCTCGCCGATATTGACGGCAATCCGCTGACCGAGACGCTTGTCGCGGCGGGCAAAACCTCCACATTTAATATCAGACCGAATATCTCAACGCTGTCCTCCGTGTCATTTTACAGGCACGCGACGGGCGTTGCCGACGGCGCGTGGATAAGCTCGCGCGGCGACGTGAACGCCGTCGGTTCCGTACCGCTCGGCGGCACGGGCAAAATGCGCCTTGAGGTTGCGAACGAGGGCACCGTTCCGATACGCAACGTGTACCTGCTCGACCTGATTCCGAATACGCAGACGCACGCGACCGCGCAAGACCCCTACGGCTCGTCCGTCAACTCCGAGTGGAACGCGGCGTTCTATAACCTCGAGTTCGAGATACACGACGAGAGCGGCAACGACGTAACCGCCGACTTCCCCAATTCACGCATTTACGTGTCCGACACGCGCAACCCCGCATTCTCACAACCCTCCGCGAATTACAGTCGCGGCGGCACGCAAGCGGTGTGGCAGCCGCTCACGCCGCAAAACCTCACGACGGCGCAGAGCTTCTATTTCGCGCTCGACGACCTGAATACCCAGAATAAAGTCCTGCTGCCGGGTTACACGATACAGATAACGGCAACGCTCCGCGCGCCCGATAACATGACCATTGACAATTTGGGCGAAACCGCCACGAACTCAATCGTCATAGTCGGCGAGTATGTCAAGCAGACGACGGGTTGGAGTGACTCGTGGACGACCGACACGTATATGACCCCGTTTGGCGACACGCAGGCGTTCAAGGTTGCCGACCCCGGCTCCTCCGTTCTGGGCGGCATTGTGTTCATCGACGCGAACGAGAACGGCGCGTATGACGCGGACGCGGACTCCCTGCAATCGGGCATAACCGTTGCGCTGTATGAGGAAAACGGCTTCGGTCGCCCCTATTCAAAGCATGTAGCGACGGCGGTTACGCGCGCGGACGGCACGTACAGGTTCGAGAATTTGCCCGGCGCGGACTACTTCCTGCAATACGATGTTGCGAGCATTGACGGCGGGCAATTCGTCGCGGCGAACGACCCGTTCATCACCGAGAGCGGCATGTCGGTGTCCATCTCCGTGCCGCCGCTCGACGCTTTGTCAAAGGCTAGCCTGCAAACGGGCGTAATGCAATGCGGGCGCGTAATTGTCAGGTTTTACGACATCGACAAGGGCGCATATGTCGGCGAGCCGATAATCCCAACGGGTCTCGGCTCAATAAGGGCGGGCGACCCGAAGCTCACAGGTGCGGTCGAACCCGGCGTAACCGACGGCGTTGCATTGCCCGCGGGCTACAGAATTGAGGGCGGTGCGGCGCAGAGCTACGACGTAAGCGGCTTGAATCACGTGCAGACGCTGACGTTCAACGTCGTCAAAAACGAATTTAAGCTCCGCTTCCACACGAACATTCCCGGCAGCGACGAAATCGCGAGCCGCACCGTCGCTCGCGGGCAAACCGCCGCCGCGATTACGCCCAATATGGAGGGCTTCCGCGCGGGCTACGACTTCACGGGCTGGAACACAGCCGCCGACGGCGCGGGCGCGCCGTTCAACCCCGACGCGCAGGTTACGGACGACGCGGAGGTGTACGCCCAATGGTCGATTCAACAGGTGAAAATCACGCTCGTCGCAAACGACCCGTCGGCGCGACTGAACAGCCCGAGCGAGTATTTCTTCAACTACGGCAGCTATGTCTATAACTGGGGGAATTACCCCGCGCCCTTGCCGGAGGGTTATTCAAACCCGACGCACCCGACAAAGGCGTTCGTCGGCTGGTACACCGCTCCCGACTGGCGCGACGGCTTGCTTCTCGGCAACGGCACGAACCCTGTAACCACCGACCTCACGGTTTACGCGCGTTGGGCGGACAGACTGACGCTCACGGTCAACGACAACGTGCCGTCCTCCGCCCCCGACTACAACTCGTATTCGCGCGCGCGCTTCAGCACCTACTCCATTCCGAACCCGACGGAGAGCTTCGGCGACGACGGAACGCGCCAAATCAGCGGTCCGTTCAACGCCGGCGCCACAAAGTCGTCGGTGCAGGGCATCATCTCGCAAAACCCGCAACGCGATTACAGCCTGAATCTCGAATTCAAGGGCTGGTTCACGGACCCCGACGGCGTACAGCCATACAGAGCGAGCAGCGACTACAGCTCAACGCAGGACACGGACGTGACGCTGTACGCAAAGTGGGGCAATTACAACTATGTCGTATTCGACAAAAACGAGCCTGACGCGACAGAACCGTTTACCACAGGCTACAACAACCTCACTCGCGGTCCCGTTGAAAACTCATATATCGTCTACGCGGGCAACGAAATATACAGCGTCGCGAGCGGCATGAGGGCGTTCCACCCGTCAAAGGCGTTCGTCGGTTGGTATATGGATAAGGACTGCAAAATTGAGGTTGACGAAAGTCTCGTCCTGACCGATAACATCACGGTTTACGCCAAATGGACAACGCAGGATTTAATCACGCTGACGCTGAACGAGAACGCGGGCGACGCGGTTGCGTCCTCGCCGCGCAAAATCAGCCTTGTAAAAGCGCCCGCCATGTACACGTATGTCGAGGTTTACGCCCTGCAACCGCCATCAAGTTATCCCGCGTGGTACACGCCGCCGACGCGCGCGGGTTACACGTTCGCGGGTTGGTACACCACGCCGAACTGGAGCGACGGCGTTAAGTACGACCGCGCGTGGTACAATTTCGACTTTGACGGCGTACCCGCGAGCAATCTTAAGCTGTTCGCCCGTTGGGAACTGACCAAAACGCTGTACTTCGACCTGAACTACGACGACGAAACGCCCGACATTGCGCCCGTGCCGAGCGAGTACGCGCCGATAACGGGGCTGGAGCACAACTCGTATTACTACAATTACCCCGACCTCAACAACATTAACAACTACTCCAATTACGGCTCGGGCGTTGAGTTTTACGGCAAGTACGCGCCCAAGCGCGAGGGCTACCTTTTCGGCGGTTGGTACACCGACAAGGAATGTACGCAGCGGTTCGCAAGCTACTCGTCGGTAACGCAAGACCTTACGCTGTACGCGATGTGGGGTCGCCCGCGCACCCTGACGCTCGACAGCAACGTGCCCGAGGGCACGCAGGGCGTTGTTGACGCGCAGCCGAACGCGTTCGGCACTTACCCGGGCGTCGCGTTCAACTACACCGACGGATTGTACGACGTTATCAACCCGACGCGCGAGGGCTATGTCTTTAGCGGTTGGTATTACGACAAGGATTGCACGCAGAGCTTCCAAAACTGGGATACCGCGCCCGACCGCGACGTGACGGTATACGCAAAGTGGGCAATCCCCTACTGGCTCTATCTGGACAGCAACGCAACCGACGGCAGCGGACTGACAGACGCGTCCCCGCAATGGATTCGCGTCGCGCCCGATAGACCGTACTACGAAACGCAGGACTGGAGAATCCACCGAAACCCCAAGCGTGAGGGTTACGTCTTTCTCGGCTGGCTGAAAACCCCGAACGGCGACTATAACAACTGGTACGACGCGTTTCAGGACGGCAACTACGCGTATCAGTCGGATTTCGCGTACAATGACGAATCGCAGCGTTGGGAAAAGACGATATTCGCCGCGTGGGCGAGCCAATGCGTCATTAACTTCGACACAAATATCCCGCGTGACGCGCCCGACTTCGGCTCCCCCGACGTTAAACACCTGAAACCGCTTATCGTGGCGCAGGGGCGGTCATACAGCTACAACAAGAACTTCGATGAATTGAAGCCCATTCGCCCGGGTTATGACCTTGTCGGTTGGTACCGCGACCCCGATTGCACCGTTCCGTTCAACCAATACGATAACGCGACGGAAGCGGAGCTTACAATCTACGCCAAGTGGAGCCGACCGTGCTATATCACGTTTGACAGCAACGTCGCGCCGAACGACCTCGGGTACGACACGCTGCAACACGCAACGCCCGACACGCTCCACATCGACTTCGGCAGCAGCGCAATCTCCTATATCGACGGTTGGCGGTATATCGCGCCGCCCGTGCGCGAGGGTTACGCGTTCGTCAACTGGTACTACGACAAAGAGTGCACCCAACCCGTCGGCAACTACGACAGCGTGCCCGAAGAGAGCATCACGCTCTATGCCAAGTGGTCGTCGGAATACTTCACCGTGACGTTCGACAAAAACAATGACGACGCGGGCACAACCGACGCAACGCCCGCAATCGTGCGCGTCCCCGTCGGCATGTATTACTACGATTTGCCTGCGTTCTACAACGGACTGTACGAGTGGCCGACTCCGCCCGACCGTCTCGGGTACAGCTTTGACAGTTGGTGTTTGGACCGCGCGGGCGAGCAATACTTCAGCACAAGCCGCCTGATTGACGCGGACCTCACGCTGTACGCGCGGTGGAGAACGGCGGAGGATTACGTCTACTTCTACCCGATTCATTGGGATGACCCCGACGAGGATTCCGTAACGGTGTGGCCAAACCCGAGTTACTTCTACGGGTTCGAGCTTGGGCAGCCGCTCACCATCTCCAAGTGGCCGAAAACCAACCCCGAACGCGAGGGTTACGTCTTTACGGGTTGGGAGGTTCACTTCGAGTATGACAGAAACGAGCACTATCTGGACGCGGGCACACCTTTCACACCCGACACGGTTGTAACCGAGGATATGACTATTAACTATTACGGCGACCACTATCTGATTGTGTGGGCGACATGGGCGCCCGAGGACTGCACCGTGACGTTCGACTACAACTATCAGGGCGCGCCCGAACCCGTCGTCATTCCGACACGCGGCGGCGACTTGGTGCCCGCAGCCCCCGAGGTTTCGCCGCGCATAGGCTGGGATTTCCTCGGTTGGGCGGACGGCAGCGGCAAGCCCTACGCCGCAAACGCAAAAGTCACGGGCGACGTCGTTTACTACGCCCAATGGCAACTGTCGCAAAGCGGCGAAACGTCCGCCGAGCACGCGGTCACGTTCTACGACGGATTCAACCCCGCCGTGTACGCCGCCGTGACGGTAACAGACGGCGGAACGCTCGACAGCAACGTGCCGCCGCAACCGCAATATTTGAACTACACGTTCATCGGCTGGTTCGACGGCAGCGGCGCGGAAGTCACAGACGCAACGCCGATAACGGGCGACGTAACCGTCACCGCGCGCTGGCTCCCGGACACGGTAAACGTCACGCTAAACCGAAATTTCGACCCGACGAGCGACATTCCGAACACAATTCAGGTTCAGTACAACACGACAATCACGGAACTCGCGGATTACACGCCCGACGCGCCCGACGGCTTCATCTTCGTCGGTTGGAACACGCAGCCCGACGGCGGCGGCGACACTCTCACCCCCGAAACCATCATCACGGCAGAGCTTGAGGTCTACGCGCAATGGAGTGCCCTGCCGCCGCTGAACGACGACGAAAGCGCGGTAATCTTCCGCGACGGCTTCACCACGGGCGAATACGCCGCATTCGTCGTCGCGACAGGCAACGCGCTCGGCGAATTGCCCGCGGAACCGCAGCGTCCGCACCACACTTTCAACGGCTGGTTCGACGGCAGCGGCGCACAGTTCGACGAGTACACCGTAATCGCCGACGAGCTTGTAACCGTCACCGCGCGTTGGCTCCCCGACAGCGTTGACGTTACGTTCAACGATAACATCAACCCCGCGAGCATCATTCCGAACACAATTCAAGTCGCGTACAACGAGACAATCGCCGACCTCGCGGACTACACTCCGACGCGCGCGGGTTACACGTTCGTCGGTTGGAACACCGAGCCGAGCGGCACAGGTAACGCGTTGCTTCTCGACACGCGCGTCACCGACGACACGCAGGTTTACGCGCAATGGGCGCGCGACGCGTTCACCGTGACGTTCAACGACGGAAGCGGCGCGGATTACGCCGTGGTTCCCGTCGTCGGCGGCGAAATGATAGGCGGCGAAATGCCGAGCGACCCGCAGCGCGACGGTTACGCGTTCGACGCGTGGTACACCGAGCCGAACGGCGGCGGCGACCGCGTTGACGCGGCAACCACAGTCAGCGGCAACATGCACGTCTACGCGAACTGGCTTCCCGAGTTCACCGTGCTCTTCCGTCTCAGCGGCGTGACGACGCAAAACTACGCCGCGCTCACGGCGGCGAGCGGCACAGAGCTTGGCAGACTGCCCGAGCAACCCCAACGCGACGGCTACAATTTCCTCGCTTGGAACACGCAACCCGACGGCGGCGGCACGGCGGTCACAGCCGCGACGCTCGTAACGGGCAACAGCATCGCCTACGCGCAATGGGCGCTCGCGCCGTCAAACTGGAATCCGCCACCCGTCGGTACGCCGGAACCGACGCCCGAACCAAGCCAATCGCTCACACCAACCCCCAAGCCCTCAACCGAACCCACTCCCGCTCCGAGCGTGGAACCGACAGCAACCCCCGCGACGACCGTTCAACCGAGCGCACAGCCGAGCACCAGCGGCGAACCCGCAATAACCGCAACCGCCGCACCAAGCTCGCACCCGCAACCGACGACAATTCCCGGCAGTCCAAACATTCCGCCGCAGGGCGACCTGATGCAGATTGACGACAATGCGTGGGTCGAGTTTGGCGACGACGGCACGCCGCTCGGTCAATGGCACTTCGACGACGCAATCAGCGCGTGGGTGTTCGAGCCGTATGGCGAGGCGATACCCTCCCTGCCGCCGCGCGTAGTGCCGCCCGCAAAAACCGGCGACGCGGGCATAACCGCCTGGCTGCTCGCCGCACTAACAGCAACAATTGCCGCCGCAGCGGTAATCCCAAAACGCCGACGCAACGCGAAATAACGCACAACAAACGGAGCGGCAAAAGCCGCTCCGTTTGTATTTGTTGCGCAGTTGGGTTAAAAGAGCCCCGTAACCCAAAGATTACAAGGCTCATATGCTCTGGTCGGAGTGGGGAGACTCGAACTCCCGGCCTCATGGTCCCGAACCATGCGCGCTACCAAGCTGCGCTACACCCCGATATAAAGTCTCGCGGCACGCCGCGTTCTGACCAACGAAAATTGACGGAACAAGACCGCTCAAATAGGATAAAACAAAAAAGGCGCGTTGTCAAGAAATATTTTGCCTTTATCGCAAAAATTTAAGTTGTGGAGCAAGCTTTGCGGCTATATAATAGAATTGTCTTGAAAAATTGAGCGATGAAGGGTGATAAATGATGAATAAGGTCTACGAAAAATTGAAGCGGTGCCACGCCGCGCTGCTTGAGCTGACGGACTTCGCGCCGCGCGCCGCGCTTGTGCTCGGCTCGGGACTGGGCGATTACGCGGAGGAAATGGACGTCGTGAAAACCGTGGATTACCGCGAGATTGAGGGCTTCCCCGTTTCGACCGTCGCGGGGCACAAGGGGCGGTTCGTGTTCGGCTATGTGTCCGGCGTTCCGACCGTCGCCATGCAGGGGCGCATACATTATTACGAGGGTTACGCGATTTCGGACGTTGTGCTGCCTATTCGCCTGATGGGGCTGCTCGGCGCGCGCACGCTGCTGCTGACGAACGCGGTCGGCGGGATTAACGCCGATTACGACGTGGGCGACCTCATGCTGCTCTGCGACCACATTCTGTACGGCGTACCGTCGCCGCTCATCGGCGAGAACCTTGACGCGCTCGGCACGCGCTTCCCCGACATGGGCGGCATCTACGACGCGCAGCTTCGGCAACAAGCGCGCGGCGCGGCGGAAAAACTCGGCTTCACTCTGCGCGAGGGTGTCTACTTGCAGACCTCGGGTCCGCAGTTTGAAACCCCCGCGGAGATTCGCGCTTTCGGCTCGCTCGGCGCCGACGTTGTCGGCATGAGCACCGCCTGTGAAGCCGTCGCCGCGCGGCACATGGGTTTGCGCGTCGCGGGAATCTCCGTCGTCAGCAACAAGGCGGCGGGACTTGGCGACACGCCGCTGACGCACGAAGAGGTGCAGGCGGCGGCAGACAAAGCCGCACCAAGGTTCAAAGCGGTAGTGACAGCAACATTGGGTGCAATTGGCGAATAATACATAATTTTCGCCGATTACATGCGGAAAACAAGGAAACATCAACAAAACATCTTGCCATATCTTCCCATGTATGATACAATAAACCCGTAAATAACCGCGCGAATAATATTGTGGGAGGGTTTTATTATGTCAGTTACATTCGGCGTTTGGCAGGTGGCAGTTGGCAACGACCCGGCGCATTTTGCGGAGATTCACTACAACTTGAGTAGTGATACTGTACCCGGATATTCGTCGGAAAAGGACTACTATATCGTAGTCGAGACAGTCGGCGGTTTGGTGCACAAGGTTAACATAGGGCGTTCGCACAGGGGCGTTCTCGGCGAGTATCAGGACGCAACGAGGATATACGCGCTTGAGCACGGTGCGGAAGTCTTGCCGCCGAAAGATGAGCCTGTGAAAAAAATCAACTTGCGTGAATGGTTCGACAATCGCTCGCGCAATATATTGGAACGACTTTCATTCTACGAGGGCTTTGACCCGACATTAAGCTCGTTTATCGGCGTTAACGAAACCATATTGGGCAGCACCGTCGCGGAGTGGTCGTTGGGTCGGTTCGTTGACGCGCCCGAGGCGACCGTCGTAATTACCGACCAAACGACGGGAGCGACGCTCACGCAGGACGCGACGGGAAAGCTTGTCGGCGCGGTTGTGTATGACATTGAAGAAGAGCACTCCTACACGTTTGAGCTGCTGTCGGGCGGCGTGCAGATTGCGCTCTCAACGCGGGGTTTTGAAATAGCCGCGGACTGACCGCGTAAATGGAGTAACAAACGCACGGCGCGAACCTTTCGGTTCGCGCCGTTTTGTCATTTCCCAAACTGCGACTTCGCTTCGCGATAGCCGTCTGGTGCGTCGAGTGTGTCGGGCGGGAAAAACTCGTCTACGGGGAAGTGAATCTTTGAGAACAGGGTGCACGCGTCGTCCTCGTTGGAGCCGAGGCACTCCTTGTCGGGCATGAAGTAGTCGTAGCTCGGCATGAGCAGCTGCGTGTCGCGCTCAAGGCGAATGATTGAGAATTGCCCCAGCGTTACGTACACGCGGCGCGGCGCGTTGTCAAACATCAGCTCGCTGCCGAACACGTCGCTTATGAAGTCGGGTATCTCCGACACGCCGTTGTCAAAGCGGTTGTTCATGATTGGCACGTCCGCGAGCTTCATGCCGAGTACGATGGGGTCAACGGCTTCGACTATCGCGGTAGGCAGGTTGGTGTATTCAAGCTGACGCGTGTCCATGCCGCCGAGTAGGGTTTTGGACGTGAAGATTTTCGCGGTGCCCTCGCTGCCGAAGAGTATCACGCGCTTGTCGAACACGGCAAGACCCGAAAACTCAATCGGTTTGTTCGACAGCGTGAAAGCGTCGCCGTGCACGCGGTAAAAGTAGCGAATGTCAACCGTGAAAAAGCCGCGGTTGAACGACACCTCTTCAACGTCGATGTTGACGTACATCAATCGCGCTTCCTTTGCGCGGACGGAAACGGCGTTGTCAATAACTCGTTGGGACTCGCAGGTGGGGTACAGGCGCAGGTCCTCTATGCAGTCCTTGTCTCGGCAACTGTCAAATATCTTGTTGGTATGTATGCTGACCGCTTCTCTGATTGCGGCGTTCTCCTGTACGGGACCGGGATAAACCCTATCCGGCATAATATTTCCTCCTCCACTAAATGGATAAATTACGGGTGGTGCAGCCTATTGCGGCGGCGAACGGCGACCGCGCGGTTGGCTGTTGCTTTTTTAGTCAGCCGTGTGGTACAATAGCCACAACATATAATATGCACAATTATGCCGGAGGTGAACCGTTATAGTAATTCTCGGTATAGACCCCGGCATTGCGACCGTCGGTTTCGGGGTTATCGCTGTGGAAGGCTCGCGGCAGAGCCTTATCAGCTACGGCGTGATTTCAACGGAGGCGGGCTTGCGGCTCGCCCTGCGGCTGGAGCAAATACATCGCGACACGGGCGAGCTGATTGACACGTTCCGCCCCGACGCGATTGCGATTGAAGAGCTGTTTTTCAACACGAACCTCAAAACCGCCGTTGCGGTCGCGCACGGGCGCGCTTCCTCGATTCTCGCCGGGGAGCAGCATCACGTGCCGATGTTTGAGTACACGCCGCTGCAAGTCAAGCAAGCCGTCGCGGGTTACGGCAGGGCGGAGAAGCGGCAGGTTATGGATATGGTGCGGCGGCTGCTTAACATGAAGGAAACCCCGCGACCGGACGACGCGGCGGACGCGCTCGCCATCGCGATTTGCCACGCGCGGTTCGCAAATTCACTTATGACTACCGGAGGAGACGTATGTTCTACTATTTAGACGGCACGGTTGCCGAAATCGGCTTAAACCTCGCGGTGCTGGACGTTGGCGGGGTGGGCTTTGCCGTGGCGGTCACGGCGCGGACGCTTTCGACCTTGGACGTTGGAAAAAAGGCGAAGCTCTACACTTATTGTAATATTAAAGAGGACGCTTTCGACATATTCGGGTTCCATGACGTCAGCGAGAAGCGTTGCTTTGAATTGCTGCTGTCCGTATCGGGCGTGGGTCCCAAGGCTGCGCTCGCGATTCTGTCGGTTTGCACGCCGGAGCAGCTCGCGCTCGCCGTCGTGTCGGACGACGACAAGGCGCTCACTCGGGCGAGCGGCGTGGGTAAAAAGCTCGCTCTGCGCGTGATATTGGAATTAAAGGACAAGGTCGGCAAGCAGGCGGCGGCTCTGAAAGCGGACGGGTACATCATTCCGCAGTCAACGTCCGGCGGTAAGACGGAGAACGCGGCGGCGGGTCTTGCCGTGCTGGGTTACAGTCAGGCGGAAATTTCGGTCGCCCTGCGCGGAATTGACATTGACAGCATGACGGTTGAGGAAATAATCCGCGAGGTGCTGAAAGGGAGCTTGAAATGAGTATTGACTTCAGCGGAACCGATGATAAACAGGAAAAAAAGCAAAGCAAGGACGAGCTTCTGTCGGCAAAGCTGACGACGGAGGACGTTGAGGAATGGAGCCTGCGACCGCAGCACCTCTCGGAATACATCGGGCAGGACAAGGCGAAGTCCAACCTCTCGGTGTTTATTCAGGGCGCGATGCGGCGCGGGGAGCCGCTTGACCACGTGCTGCTGCACGGTCCCCCGGGGCTTGGCAAGACGACGCTCGCGAAGATAATCGCGAACGAAATGGGCGCGCAGTTGCGCCCCACGTCGGGTCCCGCGATTGAAAAGCCAAAGGATTTAGCGGCGTTGCTCACACAATTGAACGACAACGATATACTGTTTATTGATGAAATTCATCGACTGAACCGCTCTATTGAGGAAATACTCTACCCCGCGATGGAGGACCGCCAGATTGATATTATCATCGGGCAGGGTCCCTCCGCCGCGTCAATTTGCCTTGAGCTGAAGAAATTCACGCTCGTCGGCGCAACGACGCGCTCGGGGCAACTGTCGTCTCCGTTGCGTGACAGGTTCGGCATTGACCTCAAGCTTGAGCTGTACTCGCCGGAGGATTTGCGCAAGATTGTGACGCGCTCCGCCGAGGTGCTCGGGATTGAGATTGACTACGAGGGCGCGCTTGAGATTGCGTCGCGCAGTCGCGGCACGCCGCGCATTGCGAACCGTTTACTGCGTCGCGTGCGCGACTTCGCTGAGGTCACGGGCGACGGCGTGATTACGAAAGCGGCGGCGGACGACGCGCTACTGCGGCTCGAAATTGACAAATTGGGGCTGGACGCGATTGACCGTCGGCTCATGCTGAGTATTATCAAGAATTACAACGGCGGTCCCGTCGGGCTTGAGACAATCGCCGCGACGATTAACGAGGAAGCCGTGACGATTGAGGACGTATATGAGCCGTTTCTCATGCAGCAGGGATTCCTGACGCGCACACCGAGAGGGCGATGCGTTACGCGCGCGGCTTACGCGCACTTGGGCTTGCGGCAGGTGACGCAGGACGGCGACCAGCTTACGTTTGAGGACTGAAACGGCTTTTATGAAAGGTAGTTAATATGGGCAAATATTTTGGAACCGACGGCATTCGCGGTATTGCGAACGCGGAGCTTGACGCGCGGCTCGCGTATCTCACGGGTTTTGCGGCGGCGGAGGAGCTTGGGCGCGACAAGGCGCGTCCGCGAGTGGTAATTTGTAAAGACACGCGCATCTCGGGCGACATGCTTGAGAGTGCGCTGATTGCGGGATTATGCGCGGGCGGTGCGGACGCGTCGCCGCTCGGTGTATTGCCGACGCCGGCGGCAGCGTTACTGACGATTGAGCGCGGCGCGGACGCGGGCATCGTCATCTCTGCTTCGCACAACCCTTACGAGCACAACGGCATCAAGCTTTTCGGGCGCGAGGGCTTCAAGATTCCCGACGAGCTGGAAGCGCGCATCGAACACCTGATTGACCACCCCGAGGAGCTTACAACTCGAGTCGGCGGCGAGCTTGGGCGCGTCGCGTCGGACGACGGCTCGGGCGTGGAGCTGTACGTCGGGCACGTAGCGCGTCGCGTGGAGCGACTGCGGCACATGCGCGTCGTGTTCGACTGCGCAAACGGCGCGGCGAGCAGGACGGCGCGCAACCTGTTCTCGCGCTTCGACCTCGACGCGGAGTACATATCGGAGCAGCCCGACGGCGTGAACATCAACGCCGACTGCGGCTCAACGCACTTGGACGCGCTGCGCAAGGCGGTTGTGGACGGCGGGTTCGACTGCGGTTTCGCGTTCGACGGCGACGCGGACAGGTGCCTTGCGGTGGACGAGACGGGCGCGACGGTGGACGGCGACGCGATTCTCGCCCTGTGCGCGGCGGCGATGAAAGAGGACGGCACGCTGCGCGGCGGCGCGGTCGTCGGCACAATCATGTCAAATTCGGGGCTGCTCGATTACTGCAAGACGCGCGGAATTGACGTGCTGCTCTCCGACGTGGGCGACCGCAACGTGCTGGAGCTGATGCGCGCGCGCGGCTGCAACCTCGGCGGCGAGCCGTCGGGGCACACGATATTTACGGACGATTCGACGACCGGCGACGGGCAGCTCGCCGCGCTAAAAGTGCTTGAAGTGCTGTCGCGCTCCGGCAAGTCGCTGTCGGAGCTTCGGCGCGAAATTCCGTATTACCCGCAGGTCATGATTAACGTCAAGGTCGCGGGCGCGGAGGGCAAGGCGGCGGCTATGGCGAGCGCGGCGCTAAAGGCGGCAATCGAGGAAGAACGCGCGAAGCTGGGCGGCGGCGGGAAAATTCTCGTGCGCCCGTCGGGCACGGAGTCGCTTATCCGCGTGACCGTTGAAGCGAGAACGACGGAAATAGCGGGAAAGTGCGCGGAAAGGCTCGTAAACTTAATAGAATTGCCATAAATAAACAAAATTCTTAATAAATATTTTATATTTAATAAAAAACGCTTGACTTTCGTCAGGAACGTGTCTATAATAGCAAAGGTCAGGACAAATTTGTGTGGAGCGAATATGGACGATGACTCGCGCGGTCTTATTTCGGAGCAAGAAGAGGAAGAGCTGATTCGGCGGTATGCGTACATTGTGCGCGCATGTGCCCGCCCGTACTTTTTGGTCGGCGGAGACAGCGAGGACTTGTTTCAAGAGGGAATGTTGGGGCTGCTTTCCGCGGCTCGGACGTATGACCCAAACCGCGGCACTAAGTTCTCGACCTATGCGGAATATTGCGTAAAAAGGCGGATTGTGAGCGCGGTGCGCTCCGCCGCAAGACTAAAGCATCTCCCATTATCTAACTATGTTTCGTTGGAATCTCCGGTACTTGATGAATACGATTCCCAAAGCGCGTATTATTTGCGTGAACCTGAGGAGTTTGTCATAGCAAGCGAACGGATCCATGAAATCGCGGATAGACTCAATGTCGGATTGTCCGCTCTCGAGTCCACTGTACTCGGTATGTTTTTAGATGGGCACTCGTATGACGAGATGGCGTGTGCCTTGGGCAAGCCGTACAAATCGGTGGACAATGCTGTGCAACGAATCAGGAAAAAGCTGACTCGGCTACTTAACTATGGCGATAATCAGTGAAAGCTGAACGCAAATAATTTTTCTATCAAGGAAGAGGTTTCAAACATGTACGAAGACAAGACACTAGTATGCAAAGAGTGCGGCGCGGAGTTTACCTTCACCGCCGGCGAGCAGGAGTTCTATGCAGAGCGCGGTTTCCAGAATGAGCCGCAGCGTTGCAAGAGCTGCCGTGACTCGCGCAAGAGCTCGGCACGTGGTCCCCGCGAGTACTACACCGCCACATGCGCGGCTTGCGGCAAAGAAGCGAGAGTTCCCTTCGAGCCTAAGACCGACCGTCCGGTGTATTGCAGCGACTGCTTCGCAAAGCAGAGAGGCTAATCACGAAAATCCCCGCCGAAAGGCGGGGATTTTTTGCGCTCAACGTCTGTGCACCACGCAACAACTAAAGCCGCTCCCCCACGTCCCAATTGTCAATTGTCGATTGTCAACTGTCAATTGACAATCGAGCCGTGGTGAATAATATGAAAAAGTGCTTGATTATTTGCCGAACATGCATTATAATAATAGTATCAGATGCCTGACGGCACAATTCGGAGGTAAAAATTATGGAAGTCGAAATCACAAAAGACACTCTCATCGGCGATATTCTCACCATCGCGCCGGACACCGCGCCGCTGTTCATCTCAATCGGTATGCATTGCCTTGGCTGCGCAATGGCGAGCGGCGAAACACTTGAGGAAGCTTGCGACGTGCACGGTGTGGACGTTGAGGAGTTTCTGGAGGACCTCGCGGAGTTTGTTAAAGCAGAAAAGAAATAAGCATATATCGTTCTTATCGGGCGCATCGGATAAGCCGTCGGGCGGGAATTGCCGCGCGGGTTTGTTTGCTGTGCCTATTTTGTATATGTCAAATTCGACATGATTGAGGTGGCTGATATGAAACTGAGTGCACGGCTCGCGGCTGTGGCGGAGCTTGTTCCGCGCGGCTCGCGGGTGATTGACGTGGGCACCGACCACGGTTATTTGCCCGTTTACCTCGCGGAGCACGGGCTTGCCGACGCAATTTTCGCGTCGGACGTGAACCGAGGACCGCTAAACCAAGCGCGAAAGAGCGCGGTTGCGGCGGGCGTGTCCGACAAGATTACGTTCACGCTTGCGGACGGACTGCCGGAGACGGTCAGCGGCGAGGTTGACACGGTCGTCATTGCGGGCATGGGCGGCGAAACAATCGCCGGCATCGTGGAGCGCGCGCCGTGGCTTCGCGAGCGTGACGCGCTGCTCGTGCTGCAACCGCAGACAAAGGTTCAGGAGCTGTGGGAAACCCTGCGCGCGAACGGGTACGCAACGTTCGAGGTGCGGCTCGTTAAGGACGCGGGGCGAATTTACGTCATAATGCTTGCGCGCTCGGCAGCGAGCGGCGCGGTGAACGCGCCCGTGCTGGAGCTACTCGTGAAGCGGCGCGACGAGCTGCTCGGCGAGTACTTGGACGACATGACGGCGCGCGCGACGCGCATTCGCAAAAGCCTGCTACGCACGGGCGACATTGAGGAAGCTCGGCGATACGAAGCCGCGCTGAATTATTACGACGGAATTAGAAATATGATGGGGGTTGGCGAAAAAGTGACGACGGTTAACGATGTGTTTGCGGCGATGAACGAGTACGCGCCGGTGGAGACGAAGCTGGGTTTTGACAACGTTGGATTGCTCGTCGGGCGCGGCGCGGCGGAGGTCACGCGCGTGCTCGTGGCACTCGACGTTACGAGCGCGGTAATTGCGGAAGCAAAAGAGCTTGGCGCGCAAGTGATTGTGTCGCATCACCCGATTATTTTCACGGAAAAGACCGTGACAGACGCGACGATTAACGGTCGCAAGCTGCTCGCCCTCGGCGAAGCGGGCGTCGCGGCGATTTGTATGCACACGAACCTTGACGCGGCGGTCGGCGGCGTGAATGACGCTCTGGCGTGCGCGGCGGGGCTTAACTCCGTGACGTTGCTCGACGAAGAGGGAACGTGGAACGGCGCGCCGTATTCGCTCGGGCGAATCGGCATATTGGAGCAACCCGCGACGCTCGCGGAGTATCTGCCCAAGCTGAAGCTCGGACTGGGCGCGGAAGGCTTGCGCTACTACGACGCAGGGCGGCAGGTGCGAAAGGTCGGGCTTGTCTCGGGTTCCGGCGGAGACAGGTTTGAAACGGCAGTACGGCAAGGCTGCGACACGTTTTTGTCCGGAGATTTGAAGTACGACCTTTTCCTCGACGCGGCGGAGCTTGGCGTTAACGTCATCGACGGCGGTCATTTTTGCACGGAGAACCTCGTGGTGCCCGTCGTCGCAAAGTACCTGCGCGAGCGGTTCGCGGGCGTTGAGGTCAGGATTTCAACGGTGCACACCGTAGTGCCGAGCTTTTACGTAGGCTAACACACAGTCGCGCAAAACTGACGGGCAACAAACCCGTCAGTTTTATTTCTATTGACAACGCGCCATTTTTGCAATATAATGTTACCTAATTCTACGCCACATTTTAATAAAGAAAGTCGGAATCAAAAATGAATCGAACATCTCAAAAACGCGCCCTAATCCTACTGCTTACGC
This sequence comes from Oscillospiraceae bacterium, assembly GCA_031261325.1. Lineage (GTDB taxonomy): Bacteria > Bacillota > Clostridia > Oscillospirales > Oscillospiraceae > JAIRRO01. The sequence continues at coordinate 1,655 of JAISKH010000068.1, read as the reverse complement.
TGACGCTGCTGCTCGCGCTCGCGTCCTGCGCCGCGAAAAGCCCGCTTGTCGGCGTTTGGCAAGAAGTTGACATTGACAACATCTACACGTTCAACGCAAACGGCACCGGCGAGGAATATTACGACGGCTCCACGTGGGCACTGACTTGGACGCTAAACGGCGGCACATTGACAATGGATTTCGGTACAGCCGGCGTTGAAGCCTACAAAATCGAAATAAAAGGCAACACCCTGATAGTTCACGGCGACGAAGTTGACTTCGAGTATAAGCGGAAATAGCGCGCCACCTTGCGCTTCCCACCTATTTGGTGTATAATCTTCTTGTTAGCAACACAAATACAAGGAGGTTCATGGCATGGATAAATCCGCGTTATACAAGCTTAGTTACGGTCTATATATCGTCGGCGTGAAGTCCGAGAGCGGCTTCGGCGGTTATGTCGTTGATGCCGTCGCGCAGGTTGCGAGCGGTGACGCGCCGATGGTGCTCGTCTGCTGCATGAAAACCAATCACTCCAACGCCCTCATCAAGTCAAGCGGCGAACTGACGCTCTCCGTCCTGCCGGACAGCGTTGACCCATTCGTAATCGCGAACTTCGGGTTCCAGTCCTCGCGTGACGTGCCCGACAAGTGGGCAAACGTCGCCCACACCGTCAAGGACGGGTTGCCCACGCTGGACGGCGCGGTCGCCTGTCTCCGTCTGCGCGTCACGGACTCCAAGGAAACCGAGACACACACCGCGTTCTTCACCGAGGTAGTGGACGCTTGGAAAGGCGAAGCCGCCCTCTCCCCTCTCATCTACGCGAGCTACCAGAAAACGATGAAAGCGGCAACAACCGCCGCGTTCAAGGCGTATACCGAAAGCGGCGTCGTCCCCGCGTCTGCCCCGCAATACCGCTGCACAATCTGCGGGCACAATTACGACGGCGCAACCCCGTTCGAGCAACTCCCCGAGGACTGGGTATGCCCCAAATGCGGCGTTCCCAAGTCCCTGTTCGAGCAACTGTAAGCGCAAAAAACGGCATTCACCAACAAACCAACAAAAAGCCCACCCTCTCGGGTGGGCTTAATAATTTGCATAAATCCTAGTTCTCACGAACCTCTTTCGGCGCGACATGCGTCGCCGCCAGCTCGCACATACTCACGACAGCCGACAGACCGAGCAGCACCGCGTACAACATCGAGCCTTCGTTGAACACCACGTCGGTAACAACCGCGAATCCGCCCGTCAGCAGCGCGTAAATAATCGCGCCAGCCCCGAACACAACGCCCGCTATCATCAGTTGAAGCTGCGTTTTTGTCGGCTTCCCGTACTTCTTCGCAATCACAAGCGTAATCCCGAGCGGCAGCAACAACGCAATCGCCGCGAGTATCGGGTTCACAATCGCGCTCCCGTCGTCCGTATCCGGCTCAACAATTTCCGCGGGGTAAACCGAGTTGTCAATCTTTTCCGTGTCCGTCGTAATCGGCTTGCTCGCCCCATCGTCCACGTTTAACAATGGCGCGGTGCTGACTTCCGGCGAAGGCTCGGGCGGCGGAGTTGCCGTCGAAATCTCATTCCCCACAGGCACCTTCGGCTCAAACGGGTCGTCGGTCGGCGTCGGCGTGCTCGGCGGCTCCGTCGGCGGAGCTGTCGTCTCTGTCGTCACGGGCAGCGGC
>JAISKH010000025.1 GCA_031261325.1 Oscillospiraceae bacterium | reverse complement strand
CGCTGAAAGCATCTAAGCGTGAAACTCCCCCTAAGATAAGTTCTCCCATCCTTTATGGAGTAAGGGTCGATGTAGACTACATCGTTGATAGGTCGGAGGTGTACGCACGGTAACGTGTTTAGCTGACCGATACTAATAACCCGAGGGCTTGACCAACGTACAATTAACAGTTAACAATTAACAATTAACAATTGAGGACGGTTTTCCGCGATTGATTGCACCTGTTGATTCTGATTGCTAATTGCAGTAGAAGGTCTTGGACAATTGCAGGCAAACATGTCTTGCACGGCTCATGTTCTTGTTCGGTTTTGTGGGTACGAACATACCGACGCGGCGGATAATCCGCCGCGTCGGTCGTCTTTCAATGAATATTTGAGGAGTCGCCGAAGGCGACCTATTGAAATCAATCGCGCTTCGCGCGATACTGCAACTGTCAATTGTTCATTGTCAACTGTTAATTGTCAATCTACGCACCTTTAGCTCAGTTGGTAGAGCACCTGACTCTTAATCAGGGTGTCCAGGGTTCGAGCCCCTGAAGGTGTACCATGCCCAACCCCGAAGCCTTACGGTTTCGGGGTTTCTTCGTTGCAATCGCACCACAAAAAGAGCTTGCCTATCGGCAAGCTCTTCCTATTCCGCAATTGCCTGCGCAATCCCCTACCGCAGCTCGAACCACAGCGCGACGCGCTTGTTGCCCTCGGGCGGTACGAGCACGCCGTCGCGCACGGCGGACTCCACAATCGGAGCCGCGACCAGGTTGAACGCCGCGCCGACGAGCAGACCCGCGATGTAATCCGCCTGCTCGCCCAAGCTCTCGCGCGCGCTGCCGAGCATCTCCGACGCGCGGTCGAAATACCCGTGATACAGCTCGCCGAGCTTCTTCATCTGCGGGTGCGCGTCAATCTGCGCGTAAAACCCCGCCGCCGTATTCTCGAACACGAGCGATTGCGCCATAAACCCGTCAAGCTTCTCCGCGGCGGGAATGGTAAAGCCGCGGTTAATGTCGTTGAACGTAAAGTTGTTGTAGCAGAAGCGTTTGCCGTCCGCGTAATCCCAAATCAAGCCGCTGATTCCGTCCAGCACAGCCGAATCGCCGAGAAACTTGTAGCGCGGGTTTTCCTCATAACCCATGAGGAACCACTTCGTGCCGTCCGGGTGCCCGAACAGGTATGCGTTGTTGTACTTGTCGTCGAGCGCGAGCGTCTGCACTCTCGTCGTCGCGATTGACGGCAGCAGGAACCACAGCAGGTCGCTGTCCGTGAACCCGTCGGGAATTTTCGCCGCCGCGCGTAGTGTCGGCAATGAGTCGAGCGCGACCTGCCGCGCGAGCGCGTTGCGCTCCTCCGTGTCCTCGCCGAGCATCGCGTACAGCTTGTTCTGCGTCTCCAAGTCAGCGATGAAGATATTCGAGACGTACTTGTTGCCCACCTTTTTCATCAGGTCAGCCTTGATTAGCAGCTCGATTTCCTCCTCAATATACGGCAGGGCGATACCGAGCGCGATTGCAAGCTCCTCCGCGGAGCAGGGGTTTTCGGAAGCCTCAAGCACGAGGTTCTTGGGAATTTTGCGCTCCACCGCCGCGTTCGGCGGGAAGCCCTCCGGACTTGCCGCGCCCGTAAAGCGCACGTTTTCCGGCTTATAACTCTTGGGACCAAACTCTCTGGACATGTTCATACCCTCTTTCAATAATTTTCGGGATTCTGACAGCTTGCGTTTTACCGTCCCGACCGGCAGGTTCAGCTCTTGCGCGACGTCTGTCACGCGGCGGTCGTCGATGTAGAACGCGACGATGATGTTGCGGTACTCCGAAGCGCAGAACGCCAGCTCGCGCCGCATGATTGACAGCGTGTCGCGCCGAAGCGCGTCGTCCTCAACGCTGTAGTCGTCGGCGGGGTCTATGTCCGAAACGTCCGCGCCGAGCGTGTTCTCGCGGCCCTCAATCGCGCGCTGCGCCCAGCGGTTCCAGCAGTTGCGCGCAAGTGCGTTGACCCACGCCGTAAAGTTCTCGGGCTTGTCCCCGCGCGATAGCCTGTCCGTCACGGCGAGGTTCACCTCCGCCGCAAGCTCCTCCGCCGCGTCCGCGCCGCCCGTCTTGCGCAGCGCGAAGTAATAGACGCGCCGCATGTGCTCCTCCGTGTACCGCCGCAGTAATTCCTCCAAACCGTCTCACCTCCCTCTGCTTAATAAGTGTACGAAAACAAAAAACGGTTCAAAAAAAAGTACCCGCAAGGGTACTTTTTTTATTCAGGAAAAGGGAACCCCCCGTCCAAATTGTCAATTGTCCATTGTCAACTGTCAATTGTCAAAACTCGTAAGTTTTCAGAATCCCCTCGGCAATGGCGCGGCGGGTTTGCCGCATGTCCATCGCCTGTTTCTCGATGTACTTGTGCGCTTCAGGTTCCGTCATTGACATGCGCGAGATTAGCACGCACTTCGCGCGGTCAATCGTGCGTATATCCTCGATTTTCTGTTGCAGCTTCATGTTTTCGCGCCGCATCATGTTGAAGCGGTTGTGCGCCGCGTCCGCCATTTTTATCGCGCCCCAGAACAGCGTGCGGTTGACGGGCTTCGACACGGCAATCACGCCGCGCTCGGCAACCATGTCGCTGACTTCCTCGTACCTGTCCGCCTTGACGAGCAGAATAACCTCACCCGCGAGCTTTTCCGCAATGCCGCAGGCGAGACTTTCGCCGCTTTCGTCAGGCAATGGGGAGTTCACGATGTACAGGTCGTAGTCGGCGGAGGTCAGCAGTCGGCGCGCCTCACCCGCCGTGGTTACGGAGGAAACGCGCGAAAGAGCGGCGTGCGACAGCATTTCCGTTAGCTGCGCGACGCTTTTATCGGTGCCTGATACGATTAACGCGCGTTCCATCAAAAATCACCCCACTCACGCCAAAATAAAACGCTGTCAATTATCAATTCTCAACTGTCAATTGCAGTATCGCGCCCTCCAGCGCGGCGTAAGGATTCGCCGAGGGGGAAAACCGCGCGATAACGGAGAGCGGCTTGCCGCCCTTGCGCGTCGCCGTCAGCGTAACGGTCAGCACGCTGTCGTGCTCCGCCCCGTCGGGACGCTGCTCAAACGAGGCGACGAGTCCGTTCTGCCCCGCAACCGCACCGACGACCATTTTGTAGGTTTGGTGATTGTCCGCGCAGGTCAGCGCGTCAGTTGCTTTCAGGGCGATTGCGTTCTGCCCCGCGCCGCGCGAATGGTAAGAACCCGCCGTCGAAACCGACATGGTTTCGAGATAGGACACAACGTCGCGCCGAACGTTCTCCCCGCGGTCAAGCGGCGAAACGTCGAAGTACCCGCCGCGGTCAAACGGAACGTTAACGCCCGCGTGCGACCCGTCGTCGTCCGCCTTGAACAGATAGAACTCGCACTCCGCCGTCGCGCGGAAGCTGAACCCGCGCGCTTCCGCCCGCGAAATCGTATCGCGCAGGGATTTGCGCGTGTCATAGTGCAGCGGACTGCCGTATTCGTCCCGCAACGAGCAATAGAACCGAGCGACGCGCCCGTGCGACGGTCGCCACGGCAGTATCGCGAGCGTTCCCGCGTCGGGGAACAGTCGCGGACGCGAGCGCGCGTCAAACCCCGCAATCGAGCCCGCGTCGAACTCAATGCCCGACTCAAAGGCGTGCGGCAGCTCGTCAGGCGGCACGGAGATGTTCTTCGGCGTACCGTTCACGTCACAAAACGCCAACCGCACGAACTTCACATCGTTATCCGCGTCCCGCACGAACCGAATAACATCATCAACAGAATTAGCCATAAGTGTGACCCCGTCCCCTCGTCTAAATTGTCCCTCGTCTTAATTGTCAATTGGCAACGTACATTTGCTTATAAGGATTGCTCGCGTTCGGCGTTAGCACATAGAACGTGCCGCGCGTAAGCTCCGCCGCGTCCGCGCCGAAGAGCAGTGCATAGTTGCGGATATACGCGTCAATCGACGCAACGTCCTCCTGCGTCGCCTTTGTGCAGACGACCTGTGAGGGCAAGTCGTTCGGCGGAGTCTCACACCGCAGGAAGATTTGCCCGCCGTGCATACCCGTCCCCGTGAACCGCCCGACGGGAGCCGCGCCGTCCTGCCCGATGCCGAGCACGACAATCAGCCCGCCCGCGACGTATTCGCCGAGGAAGCTGCCCGTCTTGCCGCCGACGACGATTACGGGGCGTTTATCCTTATATTGCTTCATGTGTATGCCCGTGCGGTACCCGCTATTACCCTTAATGTACACAACGCCGCCGCGCATCGCGTAGCCCAGCGCGTCCCCCGCGCTACCGTGGACGATAATTGTGCCGTCATTCATCGTGTCGCCCACCGCGTCCTGCGCGTTGCCGTTGACGACGATGCTCGCGCCGTTGAGGTAACAGCCGAGCGCGTTGCCCGGCGTGCCGTTAATCGTAATGCTCTTCCCCTCGGCGGACGCGGCAATAAACCGCTCGCCGTAGCAGTCCTCAATCGTAATGTCGCCCGAGGTTTCGCGCACAGCGTCGTTCAATGCCTGAAACCCAAGCTCGCGCGCTCTAAATGTAACCGCCATTATTGTTCACCTCCGAGTAGCTCACCGCGCGCCGCGCGGGAAAACGCCGCCAGACCCGGGCGGTCGCGAATCAGCTCAAAGTCCAGCGAATCGAGCGGGATACGCTCGCGGATAATCCGCGTGTAAATCCCCGCGCGGTCATAGGCGGGAATTTCGCCGTCCTTGGGGTGCTTGTCGCCGATTAGAATGAACCCGTTCAGGCGGTTATCCGAATAGAACAGCTTGCGATAGTTTGTCCCGTCGTTCGTAAAGTAAACGTCGCCCGTATAGCTCCCCGCCGAGAGAATGTGCTTGCCGAAGAAGCCGATTGCGTTGCAGGGTATCAGCTTCTCGAAAGCGTAATTAACGCCCGCCATGTTAATGCCCGCCGTCTCGCCCTGCAAGTATGCGTTCGGCAGAATCGCCATAACCTTTGTGTCACCCGTAACCGCGTCGCGGCTCTCGGTGCAGTCGCCCGCGGCGTAAACGTCGGGCAAGCTCGTCGCCGAGCGGCTGTCCACCGTTATCGCGCGTCCGCACGCGCCGCCCGCGTCCTTAACGAGCGCGATGCTCGGGCGCACGCCGACCGCGAGGACGAGCACGTCAAACGTCAGCTTCTCGCCGCCGTTCTTAAGCGTCGCGACGTTGCCGTCAAACGAACCCACGCTGTCGCCGAGGTAGAAGTTTATGCCGACGGCTTCAAGCTGCGCCTTGATAATCGCCGCCGCGTCGTCCTCCAATATGCTCGGCAGAACCTTGGGAGCCATATCGACGAACGTCACGGAGCGCACGCGGTCAATAATCCCCTCCGCGCACTTCAGCCCGATAAGCCCCGCGCCGATAATCAGCACGTCGGATTCCGACGTAATCGCCTCACCGAGCGCGAGCGCGGAATCGAGATTCTGGAACGTGAACTTGTTCGCAACCGCGTCCAATCCGTCCATCGGCGGCACGAACGGGTTTGAACCCGTCGAAACCATCAGCTTTTCGTAGGCGATTGTCTCGCCGTCCGCCGTCTCCACCGTGTGCTCGTCGGGATTTATTTTCGTGACCGCGACGCCGAGCTTCGTCGTCACGCCGTTCTTCTCATAGAAGTCGTCCGGGCGGTACTTCATGCGCTGCCTGTCCGTCTTGCCGAGCAGGAGGTAGGAAATCAGCGGTCGCCCGTAGGTGTGGTGCGGCTCGTCCGATATGATGAGTATCGAACCCGCGGTATCAATGCGGCGTATGCCCTCAACCGTGCCGACGGCGGCGGCGGAGTTGCCGATAATTACGTACTTGTAACCCGAATTATTCCCCATTTACCTCACCTCTCCTCGAACACAATCGCGGCGTTGGGACAGCCCGCGACGCAACGCGGAGTGCCCTCCCGCGTTGAAACGCACAGCTCGCACTTGTCCACCGCGCCCTCGTCCGTGCCCTGAATGCACCCGTATGGGCAGGACAGCACGCACGTGTAACACCCGACGCACTTGTCCTTGTCCACGGAGATAACCCCGTCCGTTTTCGTCAGCGCGCCTGTTATGCAGCCCTTGACGCACAGCGGCTCCGTGCAATGGCGGCAGGAGACGGCGAACGTCACGTTCTTAAGGTCGCTGCCCTTCTCGTCCCCCTCGATATGTATGCGCGGGCGCAGCTTAACGCCTTTCAGCGCACGCGCCATGTCGTCCTTACCCGTCGCGGCAAAGGCGCAGTAATACTCGCACAGGTGACAGCCGAGACACCACTTTTCGTTAACGTAAACTCGCTTCATGTTCGCACCTACTTTAATTCGATATAGTCCTCGCGGCTCGCGCCGACGGAAACGTATCTGATTTTCGCGCCGACCGCGCTCTCAATGTAACGCACATAATCCCGCGCCGCCTGCGGCAGCTCCGCAAAGTCGCGGCATTTGGAAATATCCGTCTTAAATCCGGGCAAATACTCGTAAATCGGCTTCGCGACCTCGAGCGCGTCCCCCGTGGGGAAGTCCGTCGTCCGCGTGCCGTTCACGTCATACGCGACGCAGACGGGAATCGTGTCCATGTAACTCAGCACGTCGAGCTTCGTCAGCGCAAGCTCGTCCGCGCCCTGCATCTTTACGCCGAACAGCGACGCAACCACGTCGAACGCGCCGACGCGCCTCGGGCGACCCGTTGCCGCGCCGTATTCGCCGCCCGCCTCGCGCAATGCCTCCGCTTCCGCGCCGTCCATCTCAACCGTGAACGGTCCGCCGCCGACGCTGGAGGAATACGCCTTGACAATCCCGATTACGCGGTCAAGCCGCCGCCCGGGAACTCCGCCGCCAATCGGCGCGTAAGCCGCGAGCGCGTTGCTCGAAGTCGTGTAAGGGTAAATGCCGAAGTCAACGTCGCGCAGCGTGCCGAGTTGCGCCTCAAACAGAATGTTCTTGCCCGCGCCCGCCGCGTCGTCTAAAAATTTCTCCGTGTTCGTGATGAACGGCGCGAGCTTCTCGCCGTAAGTGCGCAGCCAAGCCGTAAGCGCGCCCTCGTCAATCGCCGCCGCGCCGTAACCCGCGAGCAGACTGTTCTTAAACCCGATAATCGGCTCAAGCTTGCCGTCCAGCGTGTCGAAATTCAGCAAATCGCCAAGCCGCAGAGCCTTGCGGTAATACTTGTCGGAGTAAGCGGGGGCGATACCGCGCCGCGTCGAACCCTGCGCGTCGTTGCCCAGTCTGTCCTCCTCAAGCTCGTCGAGCAGCTTGTGATACGGCGTGCAGATTATGGCTTTCTCGCTGATTTTCAGGTTGTCCGGCGTAATCGCGATGCCGCGCGCGGTCAGCTTGTCAATCTCGCCCCAAAGGTGCTCTATATCAATGACCATGCCCGTACCGAGTACGTTCACGGTGTTCTCGTTGAAAATTCCCGACGGCAGCAGGTTCAGCACGAACTGCCCCCTGTCGTTGACGACGGTGTGCCCCGCGTTGTTCCCGCCCTGATACCGCACAACCACGTCGTAATCGCGCGACAGCAGGTCAACCATGCGCCCCTTGCCCTCGTCGCCCCAGTTAACGCCCACTACAGCACTTAACATTTCTCTCCTCCTTTAATGCGTTCGCACAATTGACAATTAACAATTAACAATTGACAATGGTTGTATCGCGCGAAGCGCGATGAATTTGATAAGCCGCCGTTGGCGGCACCGTAATTGTCAATTGTCCATTGTCAATTGTTAATTGACGTTACTCGCCCGCGTGTTTAATCCCCAGCACTTCAAGCTCTTTCTCGTTCAGCCCGACTCCGCGCAGCATCAGTCTGTTGCCTTTCAGGCTTTCAATCGAGTTTATGCCCATGCCGCCCATCATTTCCTCAATCTCGTGCTTCCAAGCGGTCATCAGGTTGACGAGACGCTTGTAGCCGACGTCGGGGTTTAGCCGCTTTACAAGCTCGGGTCGTTGCGTCGCAATGCCCCAGTTGCAGTTGCCTAGGTTGCACGTGCGGCACAGGTGGCACCCGAGGGCGAGCACTGCCGCCGTCGCGATATACACCGCGTCCGCGCCGAGCGCGATAGCCTTAACAACGTCCGCCGAGTTGCGGATACTGCCCGCCGCGACGACGGAAACGCGGTCGCGAATCCCCTCCGACCGCAGACGCGCGTCCACGCTCGCAAGGGCAAGCTCAATCGGGATACCCACGTTGTCGCGAATCCGCGTCGGCGCCGCGCCCGTGCCGCCGCGAAAGCCGTCAATCGCGATTATGTCCGCGCCGCTACGCGCAACGCCGGAGGCTATAGCCGCGACGTTGTGCACGGCGGCAATCTTGACGATTACTGGCTTGGAATAAGCCGTCGCTTCCTTGAGCGAGAATACGAGTTGGCGCAGGTCCTCAATCGAATAGATGTCGTGGTGCGGCGCGGGGGAAATTGCGTCCGCGCCGACGGGAATCATGCGCGTGCGCGAAACGTCCTCACCGATTTTAACGCCGGGCAGATGCCCGCCTATGCCGGGCTTCGCGCCCTGACCCATCTTAATCTCAACAGCCGCCGCCGCGTCAAGGTACCCCTTGTGCACGCCGAAACGCCCGGAGGCGACCTGAACCACCGTGTTGCCGCCGTAAATGTAAAAGTCCTCGTGCAGTCCGCCCTCGCCCGTGTTATAGAATATGCCAAGCTCCTTTGAAGCGCGCGCGAGCGATTCGTGCGCGTTGTAGCTGATTGAGCCGTAGCTCATGGCGGAGAACATGACGGGCATACTGAGCGTGAGGTGCGGCGACGTGTCGTCGATAAGCCGCCCGTTCTTGTCGCGCCGAATTTCCTGACTTTTCGCGCCGAGAAACACGCGCGTCTCCATAGGCTCGCGCAGCGGGTCAATCGACGGGTTCGTAACCTGCGACGCGTTGAGCAGCATCTTGTCCCAGTAAATCGGGAAAGGATTCGGGTTGCCCATTGAGGACAGGAGCACGCCGCCCGTCTCCGCCTGCTTGTAAACCTCGTTGATATTCGTCGCGCTCCAGCTCGCGTTCGTCTTGAACGTGTGGTCGGTCTTGACGATTTTCAGCGCGCGCGTCGGGCAGAGCGAAACGCAGCGGTGGCAATTGACGCACTTCGCGTCGTCCGACGTCACCTTGTCAATTTCCTCGACGTATGTATGCGCCTCGTTGGCGCATTGACGCTCGCACGCGCGGCAGTTAATGCACTTATCGTAATTGCGGACGACCTCGTAGTCCGGATAAACATAATTCACAGCCATTACTTCTCCCCCTTTAAGGCGCGCAATGCCTCGGGTTCCAACCGCGCGATAACGCACTCTCCGCCGCTCGGCGACCACAGACGGTCAAGCTCCGGCGCGATAACGCGAATCGCGGCTTCCTCGCTCGCGACGTACAGCATGTCGTCCTTCTCGGCGGCGACCATGCTGCGCAGCTTCAGCCTGTCATTCAGCGCCATAAGCCCGCCCTCAAACCCGACGAGAATTGAAAACGGTCCCGTAATCAAATACTGCGAAAACACGTTGCGCAGATATGAGAAATGCTTCTTCTCCGCCGCGGGCATACGGTCAATCTCGCTCCAAACCGGCGCGGCGACGACCTCGCAAATTTCCTCAAACGACAGTCCCTTTTTGCGGCGCAGGTAGTCGATTATGTAGGCGATGACCTCCGTGTCGGTTTGCAGGGCACAGTCGTACCCGTACATCTCAATCGTGCGGCGGTTCGCGTCATAGCTCGAAATTTCGCCGTTATGCACGACGGTACAGTCAAGCAGCGAGAACGGGTGCGCGCCGCCCCACCAGCCGGGCGTATTCGTCGGGTAACGCCCGTGCGCCGTGAAGCAATAGCCCTCGTATTCCTCAAGCCGATAGAACCGCCCGACGTCCTCCGGAAAGCCGATAGCCTTGAACACGCCCATGTTCTTCCCGCTGGAGAACACGAAGCTGCCGTCGATGCTCTTATTGATGTGGAACACGCGTCTGGCGACGAACTCGCGCTCGTCAAGCATACTCTCGCGCAGCGCGTCCGGTCTGGGCGCGGCGAAGTATCGCCAAATCAGCGGCGCGTCCGTAACGCCGTCTGTCAGCCGCGTCGGAATCGCGCCCGAATGGACGACGTTGAAGTGACGCTCGATATACAGCTCGCACTCCGCCTTTGCCGCCGCCGTCTGATGGAACAGGTGCAGCGCGTAAAGGTCGCGGTGCTCGGGATAAATGCCGTAAGCCGCGAAGCCGCCGCCAAGCCCGTTAGAACGCTCGTGCATAACGGTAATCGACTTAATGACTTCCTCCCCCGTGAACCGTTTGCCGGTTTTCGAGAAAATGCCGCTGATGGCGCAGCCGGACGGTATGTGCTCTCTGCCCTCTGTGAATTGGTCAGTTCTCATGTGTAAAATCCCCCTCGGAATCAGTTTTCGTGAATTTTGCGCAAAGATTGCATAAGTATCGAAATATTCCCCGATTATTCCGACGGAAATATGGGGTTGCACCCCATGGCTCCGCGAAAAAGGTCGCAAAAATCTACACCCAAACGCCATTGTCAGGGAATCGTATTATATACCATATAATTATTGTTGTCAACAACCTGAATTTTCTTTCACTCTATATTCTCCCGTCCCCCGCAGGGCACTCTGCGTCCTTTCGTCCTATCGTCCTGCGTCGCATCTTTCCGTTCCATATCTGTTATCAGTTATCTATTATCTGTTACTTGCTCCTTGCGCTTCCCGCGCGGGGCCCCCTTTCTTATGCGAGAAAGGGGGGAAAGCGCATTTAAGAGGGGGCAAGCCCCCTCTTAAAAATCACCCCCACAGCTAGGCGCAAACCGATTACGGCGTTACGGGCAAAAGGTTAACATTGGTGTTGCAAGCTGCCACTTGGCAAGGACATGTGCGTTGCAACACTGACAACTTCGCGGAGCGAGCTTGCACTAATTTTTGAACCTTTTTCGCGTAATGAGTACCATGATTTGCGATAGCGACTGGAGACTATAGTGCTCTGAGAGCGGGGAGCTTCTTAAGAGGGGCGGCAGCCCCTCTTAAGCGCTCTTTCCCCCCTTTCTTGCGTAAGAAAGGGGGCGCCGTCCGCGTAGGACACGAATCTCGCCCGCGCCGACGCGCGAAACGTCTTTT
>JAISKH010000013.1 GCA_031261325.1 Oscillospiraceae bacterium | reverse complement strand
GGGCGGCAGCCCCTCTTAAGCGCTCTTTCCCCCCTTTCTTGCGTAAGAAAGGGGGCGCCGTCCGCGTAGGACACGAATCTCGCCCGCGCCGACGCGCGAAACGTCTTTTAAGGCGGGCGGGTGCAACGCGCAAAAGGCGTTGCTGCGGCAAGACGCGGAGAATAAGGAAGCGTTGCTGCGGCAAGACGCAGGGGAATAAGGAAAGGTGTTGCCAAACATGTCAACGACATGATATAATACAGCATTACAAGATAGTGGAGGGGATTCTCATGAAAGTCATAGGCATCAACGGCAGTCCGCGCAGGGAATGGAACACCGCCCAAATGGTTGAGTCCGCGCTTAAGGGCGCACAGGCGGCGGGCGCGGAAACGACGCTGTACCACCTGCGCGACATTGACTTCAAGGGCTGCGTAAGCTGCTTCGCCTGTCTGAAGCTCGGCGCGCCGACGCACGGAAGATGCAGCTACCCCGACGCGCTGAAGCCCGTAATTGACGACATTCTGTCGGCGGACGCGCTGATTATCGGCTCGCCCGTGTACTTCGGCGACATTACCGCCGCGACGCGCGCGCTGCTTGAGCGGCTGTGGTTCGGCGGACTGGCGTATGACATGAGCCACTTCGTGCTGTACACGCGCCAAATCCCCGTCAAGGTCATATTCACGACGAACGCGCCGCAGGAGGGGTTCCACACGACGCTGAACGAGAGCGTTGTAACCACAATGTCGCGCTTCATCGGTCCCACGGAGCTGATTGAAGCGAACGACACGCTGCAATTCGACGACTACTCGAAGTACGACGCGGCGATGTTCAACGTCGCGGCAAAGCAGAAGCGGCACGAAGAGCACTTCCCGCTCGACCTGCAACGCGCGTTCGACGTCGGCAAAAAGGCGGTCGGCGAAGCGGCAGCCGTGTAAATCGCGAAAGCAAGAAACCATATACTATAGATAATTGGAGTTAAGCTATGATTACCGTTAATAACCTAAGCCTGCAATACGGCGGCACGACGCTGTTTTCGCACGTCGATTTGCAGTTCCTCGGCGGCAACTGCTACGGCGTTATCGGCGCGAACGGCGCGGGCAAATCCACGTTCCTGAAAATTCTCGCCGGTGAGATTGACTACACGTCGGGCAGCGTCGAAATTAAAAAGGACGTGCGCATGTCGGTGCTGAAGCAGGACCAGAACATGTACGACGACAGCCCCGTGCTGCAAACCGTCATCATGGGCAGCCCCGAATTGTATTCCATCGGGCAGGAAAAGGACGCGCTCTACTTAAAAGAGGACTTCTCGGACGAGGACGGCATACGCGCCGCCGAGCTTGAGGAGCGTTACGCCGAGCTTGGCGGGTGGGAGGCGGAGTCCAACGCGTCGCAGCTGCTGCAAGGGCTTGGCATACCGATTGCCGTGCACGAGCAGCTGATGAGCGAGATTGAGCCGCGGCAAAAGGTCAAGGTGCTGCTGGCGCAAGCTCTGTTCGGTTCGCCTGACATTATCCTGCTGGACGAGCCGACGAACAACCTTGACGTGAACTCCGTCGTCTGGCTGGAGGACTTCCTGATGGACTACGCCGGAACCGTCATCGTCGTGTCGCATGACCGCTACTTCCTGAACACGGTCTGCACGCACATCGTTGACATCGACTTCGGCAAAATCCGCATGTACGTCGGTAACTACGACTTCTGGTACGACGCGTCGCAGCTCATGCAGCGTCTCGCCAAGGAGCAGAACAAGAAGAATGAGGACAAGGCAAAGGACTTGGAGGAATTTATCCGCCGCTTCTCCGCGAATAAATCCAAGTCGCGCCAGGCGACGAGCCGCCGCAAGCTGCTCGACAAGATTACCCTCGACGAAATGCCCGCCTCAAGCCGCAAATACCCGTGGGTCGGCTTCAAGATGGAACGCGAGCCGGGCAAGGACAGGCTGTTCGTAACCGAAGTCTCCAAGACAATCGCGGGCGTAAAGGTGCTAGACAACGTGAGCTTCATCATGGGGCGCGACGACAAAATCGCGTTCATCGGCACGGACGAGATTGCGATAACGACGATGTTCAAGCTGCTCGCGGGTGAGCTTGAGCCGGACGCGGGCACAATCAAGTGGGGAGTTTCCACGTCGCAGGCGTACTTCCCCAAGGACAACACCGAGTATTTTGACGGCATAGACCTGCCGATTATGGACTGGATGCGGCAATTTTCGGAGGATAAGCGCGAGAGCTATCTGCGCACGTTCTTGGGGCGCATGATTTTCTCGGGCGACGACGTTTACAAGCCCGTTAAGGTGCTGTCCGGCGGCGAAAAGGTGCGCTGTATGCTGAGTAAGCTCATGCTGTCCGGCGCGTCGATTCTCATGCTCGACCAGCCGACGAACCACCTCGACCTCGAGTCGATAGCCGCGCTGAACAACGGCTTGTCCGACTTCGACGGCAACATTATATTCACGACGCACGACCACCAGCTCATTCAAACAGTCGCCAACCGCATAATCGAGTTCAAAGGCGACGGGAAGATTGTTGACCGCCTGATGACATATGACGAGTATGTTGCTACACAGATTGCTGTATAGCAATATACCTACCTTGTTCCCCTCGTCCCCCGCAGGGCACTTTTGCGCGTTGCACTCGCACTGCCTTTGTTAGTTTTTCTACTGTTTTTCAATCTCAAAGGAGATTCGCTTCGCCTGTCCGGCGGGGACCCCATTTTCCAACGGGGGAAAATGGGGGAAAAGCCCGCCAAAGGGGGATACCCCCTTTGGATTCCCCCGCGAGCTAGGCGCAAACCTAATGCGGTAGTACGAACAACAAGTCAACGCTTGGGTTGCAAGCTGCCACTTGGCAAGGATAAATCGTTGCTGAAGTGTTGGCTTTCGCGAAGCGAGCTTGCACTTGAAGTTTAGTCTTGTGCCGCGTAACTCTCGATAACATTTGCGATAGCGACTGGAGATTCAAGTGCTTTGAGAAGGGGGATTCTTAAGGGGCACAGCCCCTTAAGCGCTCTTTCCCCCCTTTCTTGCGTAAGAAAGGGGGCGCCGTCCGCG
>JAISKH010000044.1 GCA_031261325.1 Oscillospiraceae bacterium | reverse complement strand
GGGCGGCAGCCCCTCTTAAGCGCTCTTTCCCCCCTTTCTTGCGTAAGAAAGGGGGCGCCGTCCGCGTAGGACACGAATCTCGCCCGCGCCGACGCGCGAAACGTCTTTTAAGGCGGGCGAGTGCAACGCGCAAAAGCACCCTGCGAGGGGACGCAGGGAATAAGGAGAAAAAAACTCCGCCTTTCGGCGGAGATTTTTTATGCTATTCGCTTCGCGCCCCACCATACGTTTTGGTAGTAGGAGCTGTCAAGACGGCTTATCACAACGCCGACGTTCGTGCCGGACGCGTGTATAAATTCTTGGTCGCCTATGTAAAGACCGACGTGGGTGACGCTCTTCCCGCCGTTGCTGCTGAAGAACACAAGGTCGCCGGCGGCAAGCTCGCTCTTGCTGATTTTGGTGCCGTTATCGCGCCATTGCCCGCTGGCGTTGCGCGTTATGCCGTAACCAAACTGCTTGTATACGTAGCTCGTGAAGCCAGAGCAGTCAAAGCCCGAGGGCGACGCGCCGCCGTATACGTACTTATAGCCGAGGTATTGCAGCGCAAAGTCCGCAATCTCGTTGCCCGTTTCGGAGTGCGCGGGTGCGGTGGAACCACCGCTCTTAGCCGCGGTGTTGGCGCGCGTGGTGCCGGAGGCGCTGCCCGTAATTTCCATGAAGTCGCTGCGCAGATAACCCGTTTTGCCGTCATACCGCACCTTGTACCAACCGGTGTTGATGCCGATGACCGACATGACCGTGTCCGTGTCATACGTGCCGAGCACGTTCGCGGACGTTGAGGGCGACTCGCGCAGGAACACGTCCTTCGCCGTGACGGTGCCGATTGCGCTGAAGTTCTCGGCAAGGAGCACGTTCTTGAAGTATTCCGCCTTGGCGTAGCCCTTTGTGCCGTTGTAGTTTATGTAGTACCATTCGTCGTTTGCTTTGTCGAGGATAACCACGATGACGTTTTCACCGACGGTCGCGATTATAGAGGATTCGGTACTCGGACCCGAGCGAACATTGAGAAGCGAAGCTGATACAGTAGCCGCGCCGTAAGCGATGTCTCCCGCGGAAGCCGTAACGCTGACCGCTCCGGAAATCGCCGCCGCAATAAGCAGCGCGCAGATGAAAGTTCTCGCCGGCTTTTTTATGCTCATCATAAGTAAAAGTAATCTCCTTTTTATTGCCGAAAGCTCGCGAGCGGGTTCGCTCGATGAAGCTGTCGGCACCGCCGCCGCTGTCTTGGCGTACTTACGCAGTTATCGGTGCTTAACCGACAAGTGCGCGTTCCAACCAGACCGCCGCAACGTCCATAGCTTCATAGAAGCTCGCCTTTTCTGCCTTCTTGACAATCCTGTCGCGTGACTTGACGTCCGGGTCGGTGAGCTGGAGCTGGACGATAACTCGCGTCGCAACCTCCATGTCCTTCACCGCCTTGCTCTCCACCACTTGCAGCATAATGATATACTTATCAGCCATGCTGCCGTAATAGACGAGATTGTCGCGTCTGCGAAGAGGTCGCCCTTTGTAATTTAGTATCTCCGCTGTCGCGGTAGGATTTGCGGACATGTGATGTCCCCCTTGAATTTTTGTAACGCAATTGTAACACTTTGTTTCCTCCTTGTCAATCCAAAAATACAAAAACATTGAACGAAATACAAAATCTGCCGCGTTCGATTTTACAAAACCCCCTGTTTGCAAGGGTTTTCGGAATTGTTAACAAAATGTTAACGAAAATTCATGTAACAGGTTTTGTGACTTATTTGGTTTCAAACAACAATATGTAGTGCCGCGCGCGGTCAGGCAAAAAACGACAAAAAAATAATTTAGCGGAAATTCTCATTGAAAAACGCGTCCGAATGTGGTATGCTAGCGGCAACAAATGATGGGGGTTTATGAAATGAAAAAGCTCACCGCCAAGGCGGATATAGAATGTATGGCGTGTCTCGCCTGTGAGAACGCGTGTTCGCAGGCGTTTTACAAGAAAACGGACGTTACGCTCGCGTGTCTGCACGTGCGCGAGAACAAGAAGGGCGTCGCCCGTCCCGTGCTCTGCACGCAATGCGGGCTGTGCGCGAAGGCGTGCCCGCGTGAGGCGATTACGCAGAATCCCAAGGGCGTGTACATGCTAAACAAGGCGAAGTGCGAGGGGTGCGGACTGTGCGTCGAGGCGTGTCCGTTCAAGGTCATCGCCCGCAACGGCGACGACAAGCCCACAAAATGCATAGCCTGCGGCATCTGCGCCAAAAACTGTCCCATGGACTTACTCGAAGTAGTAGAGAACAATTAACACATAAAAAGATACATAACGGAGGACGCGAGAGCTTGCTGGTTGCTCTCGCGTCCTTATCTGTTATCTGTTATCCGTTAACTGTCATGTCGCGCGTTGCGCGATACGTCGCGCGAACTCCGTTATTGTATTTGTTCGGTTGACATGAGATACTGGAGACACGAAAGGCGGTGCAATTATGGACATCAAAATCTCCGAGAACCTGAAGCGGCTGCGCATAACGCGCGAGGTGACGCAGGAGCGGCTTGCCGAATACTTGGGCGTTACGACGCAATCCGTCTCGAAGTGGGAGCGCGGCGACAATTACCCCGACATCGCGCAGCTGCCCGCAATCGCGGCGTTCTTTGACGTGACGGTGGACGACCTGCTCGGCACGGCGGAATTCCGCAGCGCGAAACGCGTTGAGGACGCGCTGGAGAGGGAACACTACCTTAATACTCACGACAGCGTGGGCGATATACACGCGGAAATCCTTGAAATGTGGCGAGACATCGCGCATGAATTGCCGAACAATCACAAGGCGCAGCTTCAATACTCGTACAAGCTGGAGCACACGAACAGCACCGAGGACATGCTGAAGTCCGCCGCCTTGCTCGAGGGCGTTCTCGCGACGAGCACGGACGATGAGACGCGCTATACCGCGCTTTCGCGGCTGTGCATTATTTACGGAAGGCTCGGCGACATAGATAAGGCGAAAAGCTATGCTATGCGTCTGCCCGAAGCTCACATGTCGCGCGATTGGCTGCTCGAGCTTATAGTTGAGCCGCAACTCGCCGCGTATTGCAGGCAGTTCGGTGAGGCGGATAAGATTAAGGACGCGCTTGACCCCGCCGTTCTGGAAGCGGAGCTGATACAGCCGCACTATGACGCGTTCCGCGCTTACATGCTGCGCACATGGAACGCCCTTACGCTCCTGCGCGACATGAAGCGGCGGCTCGGTCTTGAGCGCGAGGGCGAGTATATCGAGCTGCTGCACATGGAGTATCAACTCAACGCCATTGCGCGGCTGGGCAAGGCAAACCCGCTTGACGACGCGCCGCTCTATTATCAGCTCGCGCTCGAATATGTCGCGACGGACGCAGACAAAGCGTTGGAGTGTTTGGAGACGTATGTCGAGCTATTCACGCAGAAGCATACGACGACGAATGTGGCGCACGTATCACGTTATAATGAGGAGACGACGGAAACTCGCTTCATCGACGTGCCCATGCGCAAGTTGCTCGCGGAGTCGCACACGCAAGACGCGGCGTTCGACCCGATTCGCGAGCACCCGCGCTTCGTAGCCGCGTTCAAGCGTCTGTGGGACGGGGAATCAGAGGTATAGAAAAACGGCGTTGAGCATGCCCGCTCAACGCCGTTTCGCTGTTTCGCTTTAGTCGAGCGCGATGCTCTTGATAATAACGTCCTCAAGCGGGCGTTCGCGGTAATCCGTTTCGACAGCCGCGATTTTGTCCACAACGTCCATGCCCTCGGTCACGCGCCCGAACGCGGCGTAACCGCCGTCAAGGCTTGCGGAAACGTCGTCAAGGCAGATAAAGAACTGGCTGGACGCGGAATCGGGGATACCCGTGCGCGCCATGCTGATAACGCCGCGCTCGTGGCTAATCGGGTTTTCCCAACCGTTGGAGGAAAATTCGCCTTTAATCTCGTCCGGACTGCCGCCCGTTCCGTTGCCGGAGGGGTCGCCGCCCTGAATCACGAAGCCCTTGGCGACGCGGTGGAACGTCAGCCCGTCATAAAACTTCTCGCCCACGAGCTTGACGAAGTTGTCAACCGTTATGGGAGCCGCCGCGCGGTCGAGTTCGAGCTTGATAACGCCGCCGTCCGCCATTGTGATTGTGGCGCGCGGGTGCTCGGGGTCGCTCGGCGCGTCGCCGCCCGCCGTGCCGGACTTGGCGCACGCGCCGACGGTGAAGATAAGCGCAAGAGCAAGGATAAGCGTAAGTACTTTTTTTGTGGTTTTCATGTGAGTTCTCTCCTCAAAGTTGATTTTAACCACAGTATTATATCAGACAAGGTTACTTGATACAAGGTATATTTTACACATTATATATAATATGTAAAATACACCTTGTCCCCCGTCCCCTCGCAGGGCACCTTTTGCGCGTTGCACCCGCCTTGCCTGAAAGGACGTTTCGCGCGTCGGCGCGGGCGAGTTCCGTGTCCTACGCGGACGGCGCCCCCTTTCTTACGCAAGAAAGGGGGGAAAGAGCGCTTAAGGGGGCTGCCGCCCCCTTAAGAAGCCCCCGCTCTCAGAGCACTTGAATCTCCAGTCGCTATCGCAAATGATAGACCGAGTTACGCGGCACAAGACTAAACTTCAAGTGCAAGCTCACTCGCGCGAAAGCCTACCCTGTTGCAACGCACATGTCCTTGCCAAGTGGCAGCTTGCAACACCAATCTACACCTTTTGCCCGTAACTGCGCAATTGGTTTGCGCCTAGCTGCGGGGGTGATTTTTAAGAGGGGGTTTACCCCCTCTTAAATGCGCTTTCCCCCCTTTCTCGCATAAGAAAGGGGGCCCCGCGCGGGGAGCGCAAGGAGTAAGTATCAACTTACAGATAACAGATAACAGATATGGAACGGAAAGTTACGACGAAAGACGATTGGACGATGAGTGCCGCTCGGCGGGACGGGAGAATAAGGTTGTTGTTATACAATTAGTTCGCTTGTCAGCGAAATAAAACCCAACACATCTTCGGGCATTAGTCCGGCGGCAAGCTCCGCTTGCGCATAGAGCACGCGGGCGTACTTCCCCGCAAGCTCGCGGTTGCCGTCAAGCGCGCGCTCCAGCGCGGCAAACGCGGGGTGCGACGCGTTCAGCTCCAGCACGCGCTCCGCCTTGACGGAGCCGGCGGGCACGTCGGTGTTGCGCTGCGCGTTGAAGTACCGCTCCATCTCCAGCGTCACGCTGCCGCGCGTTGACAGGCACACGGGCGCGGACTTCAGGTTGCGCGACAGAGTGACCGCGACGACCTTGCCGTTCAGCTCGTTCTTCACGAAGTCGAGCAGCTCGCGCCGCTCCGCTTCCGCCGTCTGCGCCGACTTCACCTCGTCCTCGGTCTGCAAACCCAAGTCGTCCGCCGACACGGAGCGGAACTCCTTTTCGTCGTACTTCTCAAGCGACCGCGTGACGAACTCGTCAACCTCGTCGGTCAGCAGCAGCACGTCGTAACCGCGTTCGCGCAGTACCTCCGCTTGCGGCAGACGCTCCAGCGACTGCAAATCCTTGCCACACGCGTAGTAAATGTACTTCTGGTCGGGCGGCATGGACGCGACGTAATCCGCCAGCGACACGAGCTTGCCAGCCTTGGACGAGCGGAAGAGCAGCAGGTCGCGCAACGCTTCCGCGTGAGTGCCGTAATCGGCGAGCGTGCCGTATTTCAGCTGCAAGCCGAACGCGTCGTAAAACGCGGCGTACTTCTCCGGCTCGCTCGAAAGCAGACGCGACAGCTCCGACTTGATTTTCTTTTCAATGTTGCTTGCAATCGTTTTTAATTGCCTGTCGTGCTGTAGCATCTCGCGCGAGATATTCAGCGACAGGTCGGGCGAATCGACGACGCCGCGCACGAAACGGAAATGCTCAGGCAACAGAGCGGCGCAGTTTTCCATAATCAGCACGCCGGACGCGTACAGCCGCAGCCCCGCCTCAAATTCGCGCGTGTAGTAGTTGTAGGGTGCGGCGGTCGGGATAAACAGCATCGCCGTGTAGCTTACGGCTGCGCCCTCGGCATTGACGCGCAGGACGCTCGCGGGGTCAACCTCGTCGCCGAATTGCTGCTTGTAGAACTCGAAGCAGTCCTCGTCGGTCGTCTCGCTCTTGGCGCGCTTCCAGATTGGCACGCGCGAATTGATGACCTCCGTCTCCGTGTAATCCTCCCACTTGACGGCGGGCTTGCCGTCCTTGTCCATCTCTCCGTCCACGCGGCGCGACTTCGTGACCTCCATGAGAATCGGCCAACGTATGTAGTCGGAGTACTTTTTAATCAGGCTGTGCAGCGTGTATTCCTCAAGGTACTCGCTGAAGTCGTCGTCCTCCGCGTCGGGCTTCAGCTCCATGATGACCTCGCTGCCGACAGTTGCCTTGTCGCACGGCTCGATTGTGTAGCCGTCCGAGCCCTCGGAAACCCATTGGTACGCCGTGTCGGAGCCGTAGGCGCGCGTCCTGACCGTCACGCGGGACGCTACCATGAACGCGGAGTAAAACCCCACGCCGAATTGCCCGATTATGTCCACGTCGTCGGGCGCGTCCGCGTGCTCGCGCTTGAATTTCAGCGAGCCGGACTTGGCGATAACGCCGAGGTTTTGCTCAAGCTCCTGCTCCGTCATGCCAACGCCGTTGTCCGTGACGGTGAGCGTGCGCGCTTCGCGGTCGGCGGTGATTTCAATCTTGAAGTCGTCGCGCTCCAGCCCCACCTTGTCGTCCGTCAGCGACAGGTAACACAGCTTGTCGATAGCGTCCGAAGCGTTGGAGATGAGTTCCCGCAGGAATATCTCCCGATGGGTGTAGATTGAACCCACCATCAAGTCCAATAGTCGTTTTGATTCTGATTTGAATTGCTTTTTCATTGTAATCCTCCTACATTATTCTCTCGTCCCCCGCAGGGCACTTATTGCGCGTAACGCCGCGCTTACTTGTTTAGTTTCTAATCTGTTTTTCAATCTCAAAGGAGATTCGCTTGTCCTCCGCGGACGGCGCCCCCTTTCCAACGCGGGAAAGGGGGGAAAGCGCGCTTAAGAGGGCTGCGCCCCCTTAAGAATCCCCTGCTTCTCAAAACACTCAAGTCTCCAGTCGCTATCGCAAATTATGTCGCGAGTTACGCGGCACAAGACTACACTCTAATGCAAGCTCGCTTCGCGAAAGCCTACTCTGTTGCAACGATTTATCCTTGCCAAGTGGCAGCTTGCACTACCAGTTTACACCTACTGCCCGTTACTGCGCAATTGGTTTGCGCCTAGCTGTGGGGGTGATTTTTAAGAGGGGGCTTGCCCCCTCTTAAATGCGCTTTCCCCCCTTTCTCGCATAAGAAAGGGGGCCCCGCGCGGGGAGCGCGATGGCAGAGAACAACTAACAGTTAATA
>JAISKH010000087.1 GCA_031261325.1 Oscillospiraceae bacterium | reverse complement strand
GTGATTCTTAAGAGGGGCGGCAGCCCCTCTTAAGCGCGCTTTCCCCCCTTTCCCGCGTTGGAAAGGGGGCGCCGTCCGCGGAGGACAAGCGTATCTCCTTTGAGATTGAAAAATAATAGAGAAAACTAAAACAGCAGAGCGAGTGCAACGCGCACAGGTTCCCTGCGGGGGGACGAGAAGTGCCGCGCGGCGGGAAGGGGGAATAAGGTGGTTACACCTTATCCCCCGGCCGCCCAAGGGCGGCAAAGAGCAACCCAAAGACGACGGAGGCGGCAACGCCCGCGCTCGCCGCCGTTAGCCCGCCGGAGAACACGCCGATAAACCCGCGCTCCGCAACGGCGGACTTAACCCCCTGCGCCAAGGCGTTGCCGAACCCCGTCAGCGGCACGGTCGCGCCCGCGCCCGCCCACTCCGCAAGCGGCTCGTACACGCCGACCGCGCCGAGCACGACCCCGATAACGACATAGCTCGTGAGAATCCGCGCGGGCGTGAGCTTCGTCTTGTCGATTAGAAGCTGCCCGACAAGGCAGAACAGCCCGCCCACGAGAAAAACCTTGCAATACTCAAGAAACATTTCCATAGAACATCACCTCATGTTGGAGATTGAAACCGCCGTGCATATCGACGGGATACTTTCGCCCTGCTGTGAGGACGTTGTGGACATCAGCGCGCCCGTCGCCGCGAAGAGCACGTTGTTCCATTTGCCCGCGCGCATACCGCGCAGGACATGCCCCATGAGCACGGCGGCGGAGCAGCCGCAACCTGACGCGCCGGAATTGGAGTCCGCCGTGTCGCGCGGGTAAATCATTCTGCCGCAGTCGTTGTAGCGCGACTTTATGTCAACGCCCTCGCGCGCGAACAGGTCGAGCAGAATGTCGCCGCCCAACTCGCCGAGGTCGCCCGTCAGAATCAGGTCGTAGTAGTCGTGCGCACGCCCCGTGTCGGTAAAGTGCGCGGTCAGCGTGTCGAACGCGGCGGGAGCCATTGCCGCGCCCATGTTGTTCGCGTCCTTAACGCCCGCGTCCACAAGCTTGCCCGCCGTGACGTGCGTGACATACGGCGCGACGCCCATGCCGGAAAGAATCGCCGCGCCCGCGCCCGTGACCGTCCATTGCGAGGTCGGCGTGCGCTGACCGCCGTATTCCAGCGGGAAGCGAAACTGCCGCTCCGCGCTGCAAAAGTGCGAACTGGTGACGGCGGCGGCGTTGTCGGCAAAGCCGCCGTCAATCGTCATCGCCGCCAGCGCAAGCCCCTCCGCCATAGTGGAGCACGCGCCGTACAGCCCGAAAAACGGGATTCCCATCTCGCGCATACCGAACGCGGAGCCGATGCATTGACTGAGCAAGTCGCCCGCGAAAATATAGTTAAGCGCGGACGGCGTAAGCTCCGCCTTGCGCAATGCTTCCCGCAGAGCGGTTTTCTGCATCTCGCTCTCCGCCATTTCCCATGTGCGCATACCGAAAAACGAATCCTCGCCGATATAGTCAAAGCTGTCCTTAAGCGGACCGTCGCCCTCTTTTTTGCCGACGACGCACGCGCCCGCCGTAATGCTCGGCGGGTTCTTCAGCGCGACCGTCTGCTTTCCCATGCCCTTTTCGCTCATATTATTTTCACCCCTAAACGCTTTTATAGGCGTAGGTTTTGCGGTTTTATGAAAAATATCAGCGCGTGGCGTTCGCAATTTCGCTGAAATAATTCCCAATTCAAGCTTTAGCGCGTTGTCGCGATTGACTTTTGCGGCTCATTTGGTTTACAATGGAGTCGAATTACAAATTATTTTGGAGGTATCGCGGTGAAAAAACTAATCGCGCTGATTCTTGTCGCGCTGACCGTTCTCGCTCTCGCGTCATGTAAAGACAAAACGCCCGCGGAGGAGCCGTCCCCCGTGCCGACGGCGACAGTTGCGCCGACGGAAACGCCGACGCTTGAGCCCTCGCCATCTCCCTCGCCGTCGCCGTCACCGACTCCCACGCCATACGACGGGTTTTCAAACCCGCTGACGGGCTTGCCGACGGAGACGGACATATCCAAGAATCGCCCGTATGCAATTATGCTGAATAATCGGCAGATTGCGCAGCCGCAGCTCGGCGTTTCCAAGGCGGACGTGCTGTTCGAGTGCCCCGTTGAGGGCGGGATTACGCGTATGCTCGCCGTGTTTCAGGACGTGTCCAACATCGGCACAATCGGCAGCGTCCGCAGCTCGCGCCTGTATTACGTGGACATCGCGCAGGGTTACGACGCGGTGTACATCTACGCGGGCGGCAGCCCACAGGCGTATTCCGCGCTGAAGTCGCGCGGGATTGACGGCGTGGACGGCGTTAACGGCAAGCATCAGGAGATTTTCTGGCGCGACAAGGACCGCCGCGCCTCAATGGGCTACGAGCACAGCCTTGTAACCTCGGGCGAGCGCATAATGAAGTACCTGCCGACTTACGGCTTCCGCCTTGAGCACAAGGACGGGTACGACTACGCGCCCAAGTTCGCGCCCGACGCGGTGATTCCCGAAGCGACCGTCACTCCGACGGCGACAAGCACGCCGTCATCGACAAGCACAGCCGCCGTTACAGCAACGCCGAAAGTCACGCCGACGGCAACGCCGATTCCCGCGAACATCGCCGTCAACGTCAACGTTCGCTTCTCGAACGCGAAGTCCACGACGTTGATTTACAACGCCGACACGGGGCTTTACGCAATGTCCCAGTTCGGCGGGGAGCATAAGGACGGCGACGACGGCGCGCTTGTCGCGTTCGCAAACGCGCTTGTGCTGCGCGCGCCAATCGGGCAAATCTCGGGCGACACCGAGGGGCGGCTCGACGTTTCGCTCGCGGGCGGGAGCGGCGCGGGAACGCTGTTCATCGGCGGCAAAACCTGCGACATAACGTGGAGCAAGAAGGACGCAAGCTCGCCTATTGTCTATAAGCTTGAGGACGGCACGGAACCCACGTTCCGCTCCGGCAAAACGTATGTCGCGGTTATATCAAAGGATATGAAGGTGACTGTCGCATGAGGATTGTACGCACGGAAGCAATAACGGAAGCCGTCGCGCGACTTTGCATTGAGGCTAATTTGCACCTCCCGCCCGACGTTACGCGCCGCGTGGACGCAATGCGCGAGCGCGAAACTTGGGGCATTGCGCGGGACGCGCTGGAGCGCATAGCCGAGAACCGCGAAATCTCCGCGCGAACGGGTCTGCCCATGTGCCAGGACACGGGCATGGCGTGCGTATTTATCGACATCGGACGGGACGCGCACATTGACGGCGACATTTACGCGGCGGTCAATCGCGGCGTTTCGCGCGGGTACGCGGACGGACTTCTGCGCAAGTCCATCGTCTCAGACCCGCTGCGCCGCGTGAACTCCGGCGACAACACGCCCGCCGCCGTGTACCTTGACTTCACGGACGGCGACAGCGTGACCGTAACGGTCGCGCCCAAGGGCTTCGGCAGCGAGAACATGAGCCGCGTCGAAATGCTGAAACCCGCGGACGGCGAGGACGGCGTTCTCGACTTCGTGACGCGGACGATTGAGCTTGCGGGCGCGAATCCCTGCCCGCCGATAATCGTCGGAGTGGGAATCGGCGGCAACTTCGACAAGGTTGCGTTGCTGGCAAAGCGCGCGCTGTTGCGCTCATTGGACGAGCCTAACCGCGACACGTATTACGCGGAGCTTGAAGCGCGGCTGCTAACGCGCATAAACGCGCTTGGTATCGGTCCGCAGGGCTTCGGCGGATACACGACCGCACTCGGCGTGTCGATTGAGGCGGCGGCGACGCATATCGCGGGTTTGCCGTGTGCCGTTAACATCTGCTGCCACGTGTCACGCCACGCGACGGCTGTAATATGAGGTGCGCGAATGAGTAATTACGACATCACGCTCCCGCTGACGCGAGAGGTTGCCGCGCAACTGCGCGCGGGGGATTCCGTTCGCCTGACGGGTACGCTTTACTCCGCGCGGGACGCGGCACACAAGCGGCTGAACGAGCTGCTGGACGCGGGTCTGCCGCTGCCTATTCCGATTGAAAACGCGACAATCTATTACGCGGGACCCACACCCGCGCCGGAGGGCTACGCCGTCGGCGCAATCGGTCCGACGACGAGCGGACGCATGGACGCTTACGCGCCGCGCCTTATCGCGCTCGGGCTTTGCGGCATGATAGGCAAGGGCGAGCGGGACGCGCTCGTCGTCCGCGCAATCAGGAAGCACGGCGCGGTGTATTTCGGCGCAATCGGCGGCGCGGGCGCGCTGCTTGCCGAGCACGTTGAGGACGCGGACATCGTCGCGTTCCCGGAGCTGGGCGCGGAAGCTCTGCGAAGGTTGACCGTGCGCGATTTTCCCGCCGTCGTCGTGATTGACAGCACGGGAATGAGCCTGTACGAATCGGGGCGCGCCGAGTATCTGAAGAGCCTGAAATAGTACCGACTGCTTGACGCGCGGGCGTTTGCCGCCTATACTTCCTCCCTGATTGGAGGTGAGAGCATGACGGCAAAAGACCTGAAGCGGCGGATTGACGAATACTTCGCGCTGTGCGCCGAGGAGGAGACGTTTCCCGACGAGGCGGGTATGCTGCTCTTCGTCGGCATCGACCGCGCAACCTGCGAGAGCTACGCGCGCGGCGAGGGCGGAGAGTTACGGCGGCGGTGCATCGCGGAAGCGGAGCTGCGGCGCGAGAGCATCACGACGCGCGACCTGTACGCGGCGAAAAGCGGCACGTCTGGCAAGCTGTACCTGCTGCGACAGGCAACGCCCGAGTCGCGGAAGCCGCCGCCCAAGCTGACCGTTGAGGTAAATCTCGGCGACGGCGCGGACAGCTTCGAGTAATCGCGGCAAGAAAACGGCGCGAACCTTGCGGTTCGCGCCGAGCGTATTGTGGGTTGCTGTCGGTTAATGTCGGTTTAATTGCCCGTCGTCCGCACCGCTTGGCGCGAATCTTGCAATCCGCGCGGCGCGCAGCATAATTTGTCATCTGTCGTATGCGACTTTGTCCGACGTGCAAGACGCGAGCACCTTGTCCGCGGACATCAGCTTGATGTATTCGCTGCGGTCCTTGTCAAACACATGGAACTCCGAGCCCTTGTGTCTGCGCGGCTCCGACAGTTCAAAGGTGTGCTGCACGTCTCCGCCGGGGTATTCGATTGTGATTCTTATGTCGTCGTCGTCAATATGCTCCTGCGTCAGAGTCCACTCAATGAGATTCTCCCTGCGCATTCTAAGCGCGTTACTGAAGCTTGTTCCCATAATATTTATCTCCTTAATTTTTTAATTGTTCGCGTTTATGACACAAGGATTGCAAGCTGTGGCTTGCAATCCTTGCAATCTCGCGTGTGTGCGAATATGCTTAACTTATTGCCGGTCGGCTTTGCCGTTCCGCGCGTCAGACTGTTCCGATAGTTGTTTCGCTGATTCTAACAGGTGCGCCCGTATAATACATCACTCCGGTATAGCCCAGATTACCGGAGACGCCCGTCGGCTCCCAACAGCCGACAATGCTGTCCATAAGCATTTCACATGTCATACTTTCCACATCGGCGACTGCACCTCCCACCCGTTTGTATTTGTGATTTCTCACAATCAAATAATATCACATTTTCGTAAAAATGTCAAGAAATATTATGATTTATGTTAAATGTTTTGTATATTTTCAACAATTCCCCGTTCCGCGCCGCACGACGGAAAATGTAAATCACCCTCAAGAATTTTAATGTTCCTTTAATAATCGGTAAATTGCCCTTAAAAATCCGTGGTGTATACTGCAATCACAAACTGAACAAAAGGAGGTTACGCACATGGCGACATTAGAACTTGCCGACAAGCTGCGCGAGCGCGCCGGCGTCACATATGAGGAGGCGAAGGAAGCGCTTGAGGCTTCGGGAGACGACTTGCTGGACGCTTTCATTTACTTGGAGAAGCAGGGCAAAACCGTCTCCGCGCAGGGCGGCTTTTACAGCAGCGACGCGACCCAGCCCGAACCCGAGCCGCCCGACGCAGACCCGAAGAAGCGCAAAAAGAGCGACAAGGCGGAGCGCGAGCAAAAGGAGCACAAAGAAGAGCGCGAGCAATTCAACAAAAACATGAAGAAATTGGGGGATAATATTTTGAAGATTATTAAGATGGCAAACGAGAACTTTTTGGACGCGATGAAGAACGGCAAGACGCTGTTCTCCCTGCCGGTTTCGGTGGTGGTACTGCTGGCGATATTCCTGTTTTGGGTCACGGTTCCGCTGTTTGTTGTCAGCCTGTTCTTCGGCTTCCGCTACAAGTTCAGCGGCGCGGAGCTGGGACGCAGCGAGGTTAACCGCGTGATGGACAGCGCGTCCGATTTCGCGGACGGCGTTAAAAGCTCGTTCGAGAGCGACGAGAACAAAGAATAATCGGCGCGACAGACTTACCGCGCCCGCTCCAAACCGGGCGGGCGCATAGCCGCGTATTGATACAGAAACATTATAAGGGAGGGCGACGCGTATGGAAAACAAAGCAACAAAAATTCTCGTCATTGAGGACGAGGAAAATTTCGCGCGGTTCACGGAGCTTGAGCTGACGCATGAGGGCTATGAGGTGACGAAAGCGTTCAACGGGCAGGACGGCTACGAGCTTGCCGCGACGGGCGCGTTCGACCTTGTGCTGCTTGACGTTATGCTGCCGGGACTGAACGGCATGGAGGTGCTGCGCCGACTGCGCAAGGTTTCGGACGTGCCCGTCATCATGCTGACGGCGCGGACGGAGGTGCCAGACAAGGTTTCGGGGCTGGACTTGGGCGCGCAGGACTACGTTGCAAAAACCGTCGCGATTGAAGAGCTGCTCGCCCGCATACGCGCCGCGCTGCGCAAGTCCTCGGTCGCGGACGGCGACGTGCTGACGGCGGAGGGCGTAGTGCTCGACGTGAAGCGCCGCGCCGTGACAGTTAACGACACGCCCGTTGAGCTGACGAAGCGCGAGTTTGACCTGCTGCACTACCTGCTGAAAAACAAGGGCATCGTCGTGACGCGCGAGACGTTTCTCGACAACGTGTGGGACTATGACTTTGACGGCGGGACGAACGCCGTGGACGTTTACGTCCGCTTCCTGCGCACGAAGATTGACGAGGCGTTCGGCATAAAGCTGATACACACGGTTCGCGGCGTGGGGTACGTCGTCAAATAGAAATTAGAGGTTGCATATGAAAAACTCAATCGCGCGGCGACTGTCGCGCAAGATGTTCTGGCGACTGCTCAGTACGTTTATCTCAATCGACGTCGCAATCTGCGTGCTCATGTCCGCCGCCGCCGTCGTTTACTGCGAGGTGAAGCTTGCGGACGAGGTGCCGTTCGCAATCTCGCTGTCGGAAACGTCGTTCGACGCGGAGCATGACGTTACGAATAACGGCGTTAACTACCACCTAATGGGTCACGCGGGCGGGCTTTACGCCTATCCGCCGCTGTCCTTTGCGTTCCCGAGCGCGACGCGCGGCTTCTCGCGTGAGGTTTGGGGTTCGTTTATCCCGGACTGGTTTTCCGCCGTGAGAGCGAACTACAGCGTCAATTATTCCGTGTATATTCCCGT
Organism: Oscillospiraceae bacterium; assembly: GCA_031261325.1. Classification (GTDB taxonomy): domain Bacteria; phylum Bacillota; class Clostridia; order Oscillospirales; family Oscillospiraceae; genus JAIRRO01. Next base: position 13,902 of record JAISKH010000087.1, on the reverse strand, counting down.
ACCCGACGGCTACATTCTCGCGTCGGTACCTCTCGGCGGGTTCCTGACGCTGTTTTGTTACGCGATGACCGCGCTTGTGCTGTTTGAAATCTTCAAGCTGTTTTCAAAGTCGCGCAAGAACAAGCGCATGTTCCGCCGCGCTCTCGACCCCATCTCCGACCTCGCGAAAACGGCGGAAACGCTCGGGCGCATGGGCGCGGAGCCTGTGACGCATATTCCCGTCTCCGTCGGCGCACGATTGGACAGGGGCGACATTACGGAGCTGTCAGGCGCGCTCGCGGGTATCGACGCGCTGCGATTGGACAAGCGCATCGCGCTGGACGGCACGCAAAAGGAGCTGCGCGGACTGGCGACGGCGATTAACGACATGCTCGACCGCATAAACGAGTCGTACATTGCGCAGGCGCGGTTCGTCTCCGACGCGTCGCACGAGCTGCGCACGCCCATTTCCGTGATTCAGGGCTACGCGAACCTGCTCGACCGTTGGGGCAAGAACGACGAAAAGACGCTGAACGAGTCGATTGCCGCAATTAAGGACGAAGCCGAGAACATGCGGCAGCTCGTGGAGCAGCTACTGTTCCTCGCGCGCGGCAGTAGCAACACGATTGCGCTGACGGAGGAGACGTTCGACCTCGGCGAGCTTGCCGAAGAGATTGCGCAGGAGACGCGCATGATTGACACGGGGCACACGCTTGAGGTGAAAAACCCCGACGCGGCAATAATATTCGCCGACCGCTCGCTGATTAAGCAGGCGGTGCGCATACTTATGGACAACGCGCTGAAGTACACGGACGCGGGCGGGCGCATAACTCTCGCGACCATCGCTGACGCGGGCTTTGCGCAAATCTCCGTGACCGACACGGGCATCGGTATAAGCGAGGACGTGCTGCCGCGCATATTCGACCGCTTTGTCCGCGCGGAGGAATCGCGCGCGCGGGCGACGGGCGGCGCAGGTCTCGGGCTTGCCATCGCGAAATGGATTGTCGCGCGGCACGGCGGGCATATAGAAGCCACGTCACGCGTCGGCTTGGGCACGCGAATTACGCTGATTTTGCCGTCCGCGGCAATGACGCTCGCGCTGTCCGCGGCGCCGACGGAGGAGCCGTCTGTAATTACTCCAAACAGCGCGGTTTAATGCGGGTTTAAGGTTCCCGAAACCGCGAATTATGCAACAATCGCGTTTTGCCGTTGCGCGGCAAGGCGCGATTGTCATATTTTGCGCGAAAAAAATGTTCTTGACAGCATGTTCGCGCGGTTGTAAAATGGTAAGGATATTGATAATGCACAATCCCCATTCATCAATAATTATTTTTAGGAATGGAGGTGTGTTTTCTTACAATGCTACCATGGTATATTTTTGGGCCTGTAATCGCAATTGTGCTTATTATAGGCTGCTACGTCGGCGTAATTTATCGAAAACGAGTTTCGGAGCGCGAAATTTTGAGCGCGGAAGAAAGAGCGAAGAGCATAATAAACGACGCGATAAAGTCGGCGGAGAACAAGAAGCGCGAGGCGATTCTTGAGGCAAAGGAAGAAATACACAAGGAACAAGAGGAATTACGCAAGGAAAAAGGCGACAATGACCGCGAGCTGAAGGAGCGGCGTGCCGAAATCCAGAAGCAGGAGCGCAGGATACAGCAAAAGGAAGAAACTCTCGACAAAAAGTCGGACACCCTGGAGAAAAAGTCGGAGGCGTTGACGCAGAAGCTCGCGGATTTGGACACGCAGCGCGAGGAAATCGTACTCGTCAAGCGCGGGCATCTCGAAATGCTGGAGAAAATCTCCGGCTACACCGCCGAGGAGGCAAAGGCATACCTGATTAAAAACCTTGAGTCCGAGGTCACGCACGAGGCGGCGATGAAGCTCAAGGAAATTGAGGCGCGTTACAAGGAGGAAGCAGACCAAAAGGCGCGCGAGTACATCTCGCTCGCAATACAGCGCGTCGCCGCCGACCAAGTCGTGGAAGCGACGGTCAGCGTCGTGCCGCTGCCGAATGACGAGATGAAAGGTCGCATAATCGGGCGCGAGGGGCGCAATATCCGCGCAATCGAAACGCTCACGGGCGTTGACCTGATTATCGACGACACGCCCGAAGCAATCACGCTGTCGAGCTTTGACCCCGTTCGGCGCGAAATCGCGCGCATATCGCTTGAAAAGCTGATACTTGACGGGCGTATTCACCCCGCCCGCATTGAGGAAATGGTCGAAAAGGCGAAGCGCGAGGTGGACGCGACAATCAAGGCGGAGGGCGAGCGCGCCACGTTTGAGACGGGCGTGCACGGGCTTAACCCCGAAATCATCAAGCTGCTCGGTCGCATGAAATACCGCACGAGCTACGGGCAGAACGTGCTCGCGCATTCCATCGAGGTTTCGCACATTGCGGGCTTGCTCGCGGCGGAGCTTGGCGTGGACGTTATGACGGCGAAGCGCGCGGGACTGCTGCACGACATAGGCAAGTCGATTGACCACGAGACGGAGGGCAGCCACGTTTCAATCGGCGTCGATATAGCCCGCAAGTACAAGGAAAACGAGGCGGTTATCCACGCGATTGAGGCGCACCACGGCGACGTTGAGGCGAGAACGGTTATCGCGTGTCTCGTTCAAGCGTCGGACACGGTTTCGGCGGCGCGTCCCGGCGCGCGGCGCGAGAATATCGAAAACTACATCAAGCGTCTCGAAAAGCTGGAAGCTCTGACAAGCTCGTTCGTGGGCGTGGAGAGCAGCTACGCGATTCAGGCGGGGCGCGAGATACGCATAATGGTAAAGCCCGAGGTTATTTCCGAGGACCAGATGATTCTCCTGGCGCGCGATATTGCCAAGAAAATCGAGGACGAAATGGAATATCCTGGACAAATCAAGGTCAACCTCCTGAGAGAAACGAAAGCCGTCGAATACGCGAAGTAAGTGTATTCGCAGAATGAAGATAACAAAGTCCCGCTTTTGCGGGACTTTGGTTTTGAAGCGAGCAGCAAAGGGCGACAAAATTCTCGAAAAAAAACTCCTTGACAAAGCCGAAACAATGTGCTAGTATGCAAAGCATAATTCAAAGGCGATGACGGAGATTGCGCGTTGTTCAGCGATTCAGAGAGCTGACGGTTGGTGAAAGTCGGCGCGCGGGACAACGAAACGCTCATCACTCCCGAGCCGAAACCCGAACGCGGCGTTGCCCATGGGCGACACTTACCCGCAAGTAGGCGTTTCCGTGTGGTTGCGTTACAGACCGAAGCCTTGCAGGAGGCTGAGTGGCGTTCGCTGAACGCAATTTGAGTGGTACCGCGGATTTTACAATCCGTCTCAAAGGAAACTTTGGGACGGATTTTTTGTTTTACCCCGCCCCGAACGGCGCGCGGCGTTGCGCCGCAAAAACGACAAAAGGGGGAGCTTCGCATGGACATAGCTCTGCGGGAGTGGAAGCTGACGGACGCGGCGGACGTTGCGGCGATGGTCGGCAACAGGAAGGTTCAGGACAATCTGCGCGACGGGTTTCCGTACCCGTACACGGTCGCGGACGCGGAGACGTTTATTCGCGGTATGCTCGGCGCGGAACGGGACAGCGTGTACGCGTTCGCAATCGCGGACGGCGGCAGGGCAATCGGAAGCATCGGCGCGTTCCGTAAGACGAACATTCACAGCCGCACCGCCGAAATGGGCTATTATGTCGCGGAGCCTTACTGGGGGCGCGGGGTCGCGACGGCGGCGGTGCGGCTGATTTGCAAATACGTGTTTGAACGCACGGACATAATTCGCGTATTCGCGGAGCCGTTCGCGCACAACGCCGCGTCCTGTCGCGTGCTTGAAAAGGCGGGGTTCCGATTGGAGGGCACCATGCGGCAAAACGCCGTTAAAAACGGCGCAGTCTTGGACATGAAGCTCTACGCGATTTTGGCGCAGGAGAGCTTGTGAACTTTAATTTTAATATCATTTCTCGGCTTAAATAATAAGGAGGAACACATTATGAGCGAAAACAACACACAGAACGCGCAACTGGCGGTCGCGCTGCGTATTCGGGAGCTGCGCGAGATTGCGGGTGTGACGGCGGCGGAAGCGGCGGCGCAGACGGGCTTTACGGTTGAGGAATACTCGCGCTACGAATCGGGCGGAGAGGATTTGCCGTTCTCGTTCATTCATAAGTGTGCGCTGGCGTTCGGCGTTGAGATGAGCGACCTGCTGGAGGGCGCGAACACGGCGCGCCTGACGAGCTATAACGTCACGCGGCGCGGACAGGGGCGCGTCACCGCGCAGGAAAACGGCATTTCAATCTCGGAGCTTGCCCCGATGTTTCGAGACAAGCTCGCGGAGCCTTATTGGGTTACTTACGACTACCTTGAGGAGCAGCAGAACGTGCCGATTGACCTTGACACGCACGCGGGGCATGAGTTCGACCTCGTTATCTCCGGCAGTCTGAAGGTTCAGGTTGGGGAGCACGTTGAGGTGCTGACGGAGGGCGACAGCATATACTACAACTCGGGCGAGCCGCACGGCATGATTGCCGTCGGCGGCAGACCGTGCGTATTCTGCGCCGTCGTTCTGTCGGGGCAGGCGGAGACGGAGGAAGTCGCGGAGGAGCGTACCGAGATAATAGCACCGCTCGCGCCCGACGCTTCAAAGGCGGTTCCGCGCATTTATGAGAACTGGATTGACACGACGGAGGACGAGGTGGGCGGTCCGCTGTCGATAACGTTCAAGAACACGGAGACGTTTAACTTCGCGTTCGACGTTGTGGACGCGCTGGCGGAAAAGTGCCCGAATAAGCTCGCGATGCTGCATGTTGACCGCGAATTTACGGAACGCCGCTTCACGTTTGAGGATATGTCGCGCCTGTCAAGCCGCGCGGCGAATTACCTCGCGTCGCTCGGGATAAAGCGCGGCGACCGCGTTATGCTCGTCCTCAAGCGCAACTACCAGTTCTGGATTACGCTAATCGCGCTGCACAAGCTCGGCGCAATCATGGTGCCCGCGCCTGACCAGTTGCTTGAAAAAGACTTCGACTATCGCTTCAAGGCGGGCAGTATTTTCGCGATAATCACGACGGGGCAGTCAAAGGCTTACAAGGAAGCCGAAAAGGCAATGGCGTATAACCCCGCCGTCAAGGTTCGTGTCATGGTCAACGGCGCGGCGGAGGGTTGGCGCGACTTTGACAACGAGTACAAGGTGTTCCGCAGCAGCTATCCGCGCCCCGAGGACGCTGTCGGCGGCGACGGCGACCTGCTGACGTTCTTCTCGTCGGGCACGACGGGGTACCCCAAGCTCGTGACGCACAGTCACCTCTATCCGCTCGGTCACTTCGCGACGGCGAAGTATTGGCAGCGCGTTGACCCCGACGGCATACACTTCACGATTTCGGACACGGGCTGGGGCAAGGCTCTCTGGGGCAAGATTTACGGGCAATGGCTGTGCGAGGCGGCAATCTTCACGTTTGACTTCGACCGCTTTGACTCCGCCGAGGTACTCCCGATGTTCGCAAAGCACAATATCACGACGTTCTGCGCGCCGCCGACAATCTACCGCTTTTTAATCCGCGAGGACATATCCAAGTACGACCTGTCGTCGATACAGCACGCGACGACGGCGGGCGAAGCGCTGAACCCCGAGGTGTTCTATAAATTCAAGGAATCGACGGGGCTGTCCATATTCGAGGGCTTCGGTCAGACGGAAACGACGATACTAATCGGCAATTTCGTCGGCATGACGCCGAAAATCGGCAGTATGGGCAAGGCGAACCCCGCCTACAAGCTCGACGTTGTGGACACGGCGGGCGAACCCGTCGCGGCGGGCGAAACGGGCGAGATTGTCGTCCGCGTGAACGGCGGCAAGCCCGCGGGACTGTTCAACGGCTACTTCGGCGAGGAGCAAAAGACCTCCGACGCTTGGAAATTCGGCTTTTACCACACGGGGGACACCGCTTGGCGCGACGAGGAGGATTACTTCCACTACGTCGGGCGCGTGGACGACGTGATAAAATCGAGCGGCTACCGCATTGGTCCTTTCGAGATTGAGAGCGTCATCATGGAGCTGCCATACGTTCTGGAGTGCGGCGTGTCCGCCGTGCCGGACGATGTGCGCGGGCAGGTCGTCAAGGCAAGCGTCGTGCTCGTTAAAAACAGCGGGCGCGAGCCGAACGACGAACTTGCAAAGGAGATTCAAAACTACGTCAAGACGCACACCGCGCCGTACAAGTACCCGCGCGTCGTCGTGTTCCGCGAAGAGCTGCCGAAAACCATCAACGGCAAAATTCAGCGCAATCAACTATAATGTCAGCCGCCTTTACGGGCGGCTTTTTTATTGTCGCCGCCAAATATTGTGCTGTTCCGATTTTTACAATTACAGCGCGGCGGAATACGCTATTATAGGCGGTACAAGGACGAGGGAGTCCGACTCAATCAGGGGTCGGACTTTTATCGTGTCAGAGGAGGAAACCAAAATGAAAGAAAGCAAGAAACTGGGTCTTGGAAGCGGCGTGGCGGTATGCATGGGGCTTATAGTGGCGACGAGCTGCCTCGTGTCGCTCGGACAGGGGGCGGGTCTGTCGGGTAAAGGCTTTGTCCTGCCGCTGATTATCGTCGCGGTGCTCAATTCGTTTATCGCGCTGTCGTTTTCGGAGCTGCACAGCATGATGCCGAACGCGGAGGGCGGACTTGGGCAATACATGCTCGTCGGTCTGGGACCTTGGGCTTCGATTGTATCCAACCTGTCGGCTTACGTGCTCGTCTCGTTTTTCGCTCTGTCGGTGGAGCTGTCAATGTGCGGAATCGTGCTGAACGGCGTGTTCCCGATGATTCCCGCGCCCGTGTTCTCAATCGGCATAATCGTCGCGCTGTTCATCGTGAATCTTTTGGGAGTAGATATATTCGCAAAGGTGCAAAATATAACGGTTGCGCTGCTTATCGGCTCAATGTCCGTTCTCGGCATTCTCGCGCTGCTGCGACTTGGAACAAACGCGTCAATCCCGCCGAGCGCGATGGAGGTTGCGCCAATGCGCTCCTTCGGGGATTTAATCAGCCTGTCGGCGCTTGCGTTCTGGCTGTTCATCGGCGTTGAGTTTGTTGTGCCGTTCTCCAAAAACCTGAAGAATCCAAAGCGAAACGTGCTGCTGTCAATGATTATCGCGCTGGCGGTGCTTGTCGTCGTGCAGTCGATTCTCGGCGCGGGCATGACCAATTATGTGCCGCTCTCGCAGCTTCAGTCGAGCGACATGCCGCACGTGCTGTTCGCGGAAACGATGTTCGGCAAAGCCGGCGGCATCTGGATGACGATTGTGACCGTGCTTGCGAGCGTTTCGACCGTCAACACGATTCTCCCCGCGACGGGCAGTATCCTTAAAGGTATGGCGGACGAGAAAATGGCGCCGAGCGTATTCGCACGCGTGAACAAAAAGAACGTCCCCTATGGCGGAATGGTTCTGATTCTCGTAATCGTCGTCGGCATGATAGCTTCGGGCTACGTTAATTCCAGCGGGCTTATAAACATGCTGCTCGCGGGTTCGTGCTTCTGGCTCGCGTCATATATTCTGACGCACCTGAACGTCCTTGTCCTGCGCAAACGCTATCCGAACGCGACGCGCAACAAGAAGCTGATGCTCGGCGGTATCCCGCAGATTCTCGGCATAGTCGGAAACATCTACATGATTTGGAACATCGCGCCCGACATGAACGACAAGCTGCTGATATTCAAGCTGTTCTTCGTCTTGTTCGCGATACTGGCGGCGGGCGCGTTTATCTGGGTCGGCGCGGTTCGCAAGTCGAAGCCCTTTAAGCCGGCGCAAATTGACCTGTATAACATCAGCGCGGAAACGCTTTAGGCGCGGTAACGCGTAAATTCACTTATTCTGTTAAAGGAGACAAATATAATGTCAAACACGAAAATTGATTTTCTGTATCTCAGCGAGGAGGATATGATTAAAGCCGGCGTAATGGACATGAAAGAGTGCGTCGAGGCGATTGAGGAAATGTTCCGCATCATGAAGCACGGCGACTACCGCATGGCGGGCGCGAACGGCAACAGCCACGGCGCAATGGTCACGTTCCCCGCGCAGCCGGAGTTCCCGAACATGCCGAAGGACGGTCCCGACCGCCGCTTCATGGCGATGCCCGCGTATCTCGGCGGCAAGTTCGACATGGCGGGCACGAAGTGGTACGGCTCCAACGTTGAAAACAAGTCAAAGGGTTTGCCGCGCTCAATCCTCATGCTCACCCTGAACGACAAGGACACGGGCGCGCCGGTTGCGTTTATGTCGGCAAACGTTCTCTCGGCTTACCGCACGGGAGCCGTGCCCGGCGTGGGCTTCAAGTATTTCGCGCCCGAAAACGCAAAGACCGCGGGCATTATCGGACCCGGCGTTATGTCCAAAACCGCGTTTGACGCGATGCTCGCCGTCCGCCCGTCAATTACGTCGCTGAAAATCAAAGGCTCGTCGCCGACCTCAAAGTCAACGCTCGGCTTTGCGGAGTGGGTGCGCGAGAAGTTCCCGACAGTCACCGATATTAAGATTGTCGAAACCTCGGAGGAAGCGGTGCGCGACAGCGACATCGTCGAGATTGCGACTTCCTCTCCCACGGGCGACCCGTCCACGTACCAGTACGTTGACGAGAAGTGGATTAAGCCCGGCGCGATAATCGCATGCCCCGCTTCCGCGCGGTTTGACGACGACTTTGTGATTAACCGCGCGCGCAACGTCGCCGACAGCATTATGCTCTACGAAGCTTGGCACGAGGAATACGGCATTCAGGCGAACGCGCCCGCCTATAACACGATTCCGATTCCCGCCGTTCACGTCATGGACCTCATTCACGAGGGCAAAATGGCAAAAGGCTCGCTTGACGACCTTGGCGACGTTCTGACGGGCAAGGTTCCCGTTCACCGCAAGAAAGACGAAATCGTCATCTACAGCGTCGGCGGTATGCCGACGGAGGACGTTGCATGGGGCACAATCGTGTACCGCAACGCGCTTAAGCTCGGTATCGGCACGAAGCTGAACCTGTGGGATACGCCCGCCTTGGCGTAAACGGACGGCTCGTTTTGTTCCGCAATATTGTTAGGAGGCAAATACAATGCGTATAACAGAGCACCCGATTCTCGGCGCGTCCGAAGAGCGCAGAACGGTAACGTTCACGCATGACGGCGCGGCGTACACGGGCTTTGAGGGAGAACCGATTGCGGCGGCTTTGAAAGCCGCCGGGATTGTGATACACAGATATACGAAGAAATACCACAGCCCGAGGGGCGTATTCTGCGCCATAGGACGCTGCACCGACTGCGTTATGGTGGTTAACGGTCAGCCGAATGTGCGCACGTGCGTCACGCCGCTTGCCGAGGGCATGACCGTTGACACGCAACACGGAGCGGGCGGGGAGGACAGGCAATGACACGTTACGATTTGATTGTCGTCGGCGCGGGACCCTCGGGCCTGTCCGCCGCCGCCGAAGCCGCCGCGAACGGGCTGAAAGTCGCGGTGTTCGACGAGAACGCGCGCCCGGGCGGTCAGTTATTTAAGCAGATACACAAATTCTTCGGCTCCAAGGAGCACAAGGCGAAGCTGCGCGGCTATGACATCGGCACGGAGCTGCTGAAAGAAGCGCAGGAGCAGGGCGTTGAGGTGTACCTGAACGCGGTCGTCGCGGGGCTGTACGCCGACAAGGAGATAGTCGTAAGGCTCGGCGAGAAGGTCGCGCACTTCAAGGGCGATACCGTCATTATCGCGACGGGCGCTTCGGAAAACATGCTGACGTTTGAGGGCTGGACGTTGCCGGGCGTGATGGGCGCGGGCGCGGCGCAGACTATGATGAATATCAACCGAGTTAAACCCGGCGAGCGCGTACTGATGCTCGGCAGCGGAAACGTCGGGCTTGTCGTCGGTTTCCAACTGCTGCAAGCGGGTTGCGAGCTTGTCGCGCTGGTGGACGCCGCGCCGCGCGTCGGCGGTTACGGAGTTCACGCGGCAAAGGTCGCGCGCACGGGCGTGCCGTTCTACCTCTCGCACACGATAGTCAAGGCGGAGGGAACGGACAGGGTTACGGGCGTGACAATCGGCGAGGTCGATTCAAAGTGGCAGGTCATACCCGGGAGCGAGAAGCGTTTTGACGTTGACACAATCTGCATCGCGGTTGGGCTTTCGTCCTCAACGCAGCTGCTTAAAATGGCGGGGTGCGAACTGGCGGAGCGCGCGGCGGGCGCGGGCTATCTGCCCGTGTGCTCGGACGTGGGCGAGACTTCAATATCGGGGCTGTACGCCGCGGGCGACGTGTCCGGCATTGAAGAAGCAAGCTCCGCAATGCTGGAGGGGCGCATAGCGGGCATATCCGCCGCCGGCAAGCTCGGTTTCGCCGCGCAAGAAGCAGTCACGGCGCGACTTGCGACGCTGACGACCGCGCTTGAGGCGCTGCACGAGGGCATGTTTGCCCCGAAGAATCGCGGCAAGTCCGTTGACAAGACGGAGGAGGGTTACGACGTTTCGACAAATCTGCTCAAAAAGGGCTATCTCGCCGACGAGGAGATTACGAAATACCCGGGCGTAAAATCTGTATCGGGTATTCACCCCGTAATCGAGTGCACGCAGAACATTCCCTGCAACCCATGTCAGGATTCCTGCCCCAAAAAGTGCATAACGGTGGGCGGCAACATCGTAACGCTGCCCGTGTTTGACGAAAAGGCGGGCTGCATCGGTTGCGGGCAATGCATCGCGGCGTGCTCGGGACAGGCGATTTTCTTGGTGAACGAGGACATAGGCGACGGACTCGCCGCCGTTACAATTCCTTCTGAGTTCCTGCCGCTGCCCGAAAAGGGCGAGCGCGGCGCGGCACTCGACCGCGCGGGCAACGTAATCGGAACGGCGGAGGTGACGGACGTGAAATCGGTGAAGTCCTTTGACCACACGAATCTCGTCACGTTCACGGTGCCGAAAGAGCTTGGCATGAGGGCGAGATTCTGGAGAAAGGGGGCGGCGATATGAGCGCGAACGACAGAAGCCGCGAAATCGGAGAATTTACCGCCGCGCCCGACGACGACATGATTGTCTGCCGCTGCGAGGAAGTTACAAAGGGCGAGATTCGCCGCGCGATACACGACGGCATGTTTAATGCTCACGAGGTCAGGCGTTTCCTGCGCTGCGGCATGGGGCTTTGTCAGGGGCAGACCTGCGCGAGACTTGTCAAGGCGATAGTCGCTCGCGAGCTTGGCGTTTCGCAGGGCGAGTTGGAGGACGCGACGGGTCGCGCGCCCGCGCGCCCGATTGAAATGCGAATCTTCGCAAGCGAGAGGGGGCGCGACGAATGAGCAATGTTTCCGACGTTATAGTCATCGGTGCGGGAATAATCGGCAACGCGACCGCGTATTTCCTCACGAAAAAGGGGCTTAAAGTAACGGTGCTCGAAAAGAGCGAGTATATAGGCAACGGCGGCTCGTCGCGTAACGGCGGCGGAGTGCGCCAATCGGGGCGGCACCCCGCCGAATTGCCGCTTGTCATGTACGGAGTGAAAAACTACTGGCCTACGCTGTCGGAAGAGCTTGGCACGGACGTTGAGTATTATCAGGAGGGCAATCTGCGTCTCGGTAAAACGCCGGAGCACATCAAGACGCTTGAGGGCTTGACGAACAGCGCGGCGGCGGGCGGACTTGACGTGCGCATGATTGATTACGACGAGGCGCGCGCAATCTGCCCTTACCTCAGCGACGAGGTTATCGGCGCGTCGTGGTGCCCCACCGACGGGCACGCGAACCCCTTACTCGCGACGCTTGCGTATTACCGCGCGGCGCGCCGCAACGGAGCGCGGTTTATCAGCGGCGCGGAGGTCGTGGAAATCAAGAAAGTCGCGGGCAGAGCGCGCAAGGTCGTCACGACGGACGGAGTTTATGAAGCCGACGCCATAGTGCTCACGGCGGGGCTTGAGAGCAACAGAATACTGGAATCCGTGGGCTTGCGCGTGCCGATGAACCCCGCGCTGCTGGAGTGCCTTGTGACGGAGGACTCGCCGCCGCTGTTTTACCAAATGCTAGGCACGGCTATGGCGGATTTTTACGGGCACCAGAGCAAGCACGGCTCATTTGTTTTCGGCGGCACGACGGGCTTTGAGCCATACACGACTCTCGGCAAAACGCCGCCCGCGACGTCAAGCTCCGCGCCCGGCACATGTCGCGGCATAATCAAGTATTTCCCGATATTAAAGGACCTGAAAATCGTCCGCACGTGGGCGGGCTGGATGGACGACTGCATGGACCACATTCCCGTAATCGACGCGCCCGAGGAGGTGCCCGGGCTTGTAATCGGTTGCGGCTTCTCGGGTCACGGCTTCGGCATATCGCCGACGGCGGCTGTAATTCTCTCGCAGCTCGCGGTCGGAGAAAACACGGTGCTGGACATTTCAAAATTCAAGTACGACCGCTTTAAGGTCAGAACATAGGAGCGACAGATGGGATTGGATTTAACGCGCGTAAATTACTCCTCAGGCGCGCCGCTTGAGGAAAAGGTGGGCTATTCCCGCGCCGTAAAGGTGGGTCCATTCGTTAAAATCGGCGGGACGACCGCCGTTCAGCCCGACGGCACGGTTTACGGCGAGGGCAGCGCGTATGAGCAGACGAAGTACGTGCTTGAAAAATTCGTCAGACTTCTCGATGAAGCGGGTTCCGAGGTTTCGGAGGTCGTCGCCGTAAAGTGCTACACGACGGACATGGCGTTCGGCGGCGAGATAGGCAGGGCGTATTCGGAGATATTCAAGGAAGTCAAGCCGCTGTTCACAATGGTGGGCACGCCGATGCTGAACCGCCCGACGCAGCTCGTCGAAATAGAGCTTGAAGCGATAATCGGCTCGGCGGTTTAAGCCGCGAACAAAATATGGAGCTTTTCCCGCAAAATATATATTGACAGCCTAACGCCAACGTGGTATATTGGCTCCAATGCAAGGGCGCATGATATATTCATGCGCCTTTGTTTTGCGTTTTAGGAGGACGAAATGTATAACGAAATATATCCCGTTCAGCCCTTTTTATTGACGAACACAACCAAATATTACAAGATGAAAATGCTGGGCTCGCCAATTGTTCATTTTTACGCGTTTGACGCGGAAACCATGCAGGAGAGCAGCATTACAACGGTGCCCGACGGTTGCGTCGATTTGCTGTTCAAAATTTCCGCCGGCAGCGCGGACGGCTACGCCTACGGCACGGTTACGAGCAACCGAACGCTTGTCATTAGCGACGGCAGCTCGTATTTCGGCGTGCGCTTCAAGCCCGGGTTCCTGCCCGCGAACATTGACGCATCGCTGCCCGAGCTGGTTGATACGCACATTTCCCTGCGCGAAGTCAAGGGCGGGGGCGAGCTTGTGGATTCCGTGGCGCAAGCCGACGGCTTCTGTGCGCGGATTGACATAGTGCGGCGATTCATAGGCAATGAGTGGCGGCGGAGCGACCTGCTGCAAATGCTAATCGCGAATATCGAGCGATATAACGGCAACCTGCGCGTGTCGGAGCTTGAGCGGGAGACGCACTATTCGGCGCGCTATCTGAACAAGGTGTTCCACCAACAGTTCGGTCTGCCGCCCAAGGCGTTTTCCAACATCATCAGGTTCCAGACGATGTTGCGAAAGATTAACGAGGAACGCGGCGGCGTTGTCGCAAATCTCGCCGCGGAGTTCGGGTACTACGACCAGTCGCACATGATAAAGGAGTTCAAGGAGTTTGCCGCCGTCACTCCTACGGAGTATTTTGCGGCAGTTGACCTACCGAACTATGGGAAGAATATTGTGTCAATTGATAATTGACACAATATTCTCCTGCGTCCCCCGCAGGGCACTTGTTGCGCGTTGCACTCGCTCTGCTGTTTTAGTTTTTCTACTGTTTTTCAATCTCAAAGGAGATTCGCTTGCCCTGCGCGGGCGGCGCCCCCTTTCCAATGCGGGAAAGGGGGGAAAGCGC
>JAISKH010000040.1 GCA_031261325.1 Oscillospiraceae bacterium | reverse complement strand
CGGGAAAGGGGGGAAAGCGCACTTAAGGGGGCTGCGCCCCCTTAAGAATCCCCTGCTTCTCAAAGCACTCCAGTCGCCAGTCGCTATCGCAAATGATAGACCGAGTTACGCGGCACAAGACTACACTATAGTGCAAGCTCGCTTCGCGAAAGCCTCCCCTGTTGCAACGCACATGTCCTTGCCAAGTGGCAGCTTGCAACCCCCAGTTTACACTTGTCGCCCGTACAACCGATTTGGTTTGCGCCTAGCTGTGGGGGTGATTCTTAAGAGGGGCACAGCCCCTCTTAAGTGCGCTTTCCCCCCTTTCTCGCATAAGAAAGGGGGCCCCGCGCGGGTAGCGCAAGGAGCAGATAACATCTAACTGATAATAGATAACAGATACGTAGCGGAAAGATGCGACGCAGGACGAAAGACGAGAGTGCCGCTCGGCGGAACGAGGGAACAAGGTGGTGTCACATTGACAATTGTCAACTGACAATCGTCAGTGTGAACACGAACTTGGTCACGCCGTCACGGCTGGTGACATAGATGTCCTCATTATGGTTGTCAAGAATAGTCTTGACAAGATGCAGCCCAAGCCCAACCCCCTCGGGGTTCTGACTGCGCGCGCGGTCCGCCTTGTGAAATCGGTCGAAAATCAGCGGCATTTCCTCTTCCGGTATCGTCTCGCCCGTGTCCTCAACCGAAACGTAGGCGTGGTCGCCGCGCTTCCACAGTCCGAGCTTTATGGTTGAGCCGCTCTCCGCGAACTTGACGGCGTTGTCAATCAGGTTGTAGACGACGCGGGTTATCGCGTCCTTGTCGCCGCGCACGAGCATGGATTCCTCCGGCAGCTCCGCCTCAACGTCGAGCCGCTTTGTCTCAAGCTTGCCCTCAAACCCGAGCAGCGTGATGCGCAAAACCTCGGCAATGTCGAACGTGCCGCGCCGAATCGCGACAACGTCCTCCGCTTGCAGCCGCGACAGGTCGAGCATGGACGCGACGAGCCGCGCGAGTCGTTTCGTCTCCGACGATATGACTTGCAGGTACTTCGCTTCGTTCTCCGGCGGGATTGTCCCGTCGAGTATGCCGTCCGAAAAGCCCGCGATTATCGTCATCGGGGTTTTCAGCTCGTGCGAGATGTTCGCGATGAACTCGGTGCGCAGCTTTTCGCTGCGTTGCAGGGAGTCCGCCATTGCGTTAAACGCCTGAATCAACTCGCCCGTCTCGTCGTCGCGCCCCGGGTCGGTGACGCGCTTTGAGAAGTCGCCGCGGGCAAAGCGACGCGCCGCGCGCGCCATTTCGCCGAGCGGTTCCGTCTGCCGCTTCGTCGTGACGAGTGACAGCAGGAACGACAGGCACATAACCGAGAACGTAATCATCATGAATATCCCCGCGAACTGCCGCCACATCGAGACGAGCACGCGCGAATCCACGGACACGAACAGATAGCCGAGGTTGTACGACGCGCCCGAGATTTCCGCGCGAATCGGTCGCCCGATAACGTAGCGCATCTCTTGGTAAACGCCGCCAAGCTCCGTCGTGCTCGCGTAGTCCTCCCCCGCGAGAATCGAGTAGAGCGCCTCATACGGCACGGGCTTGCCTATGTGCGGGCAGTTCAGCTCCGCGTCCGAGCAGGAGACGACCGTGCCGCTGTTGCTGACGAGAATCATGTCGAACCCCGATATGCGCGACAGGATTGACAGCGTGAGCCGCATGTCCAGCGTCGTGATGTCGTAGTCGGTGTAGGTGCTCTGCGTCACGATATAGCGCAGCGTGTTCTCCGCCGCGACAGCCATTTCGCGCTTCTTGTCGCGCGCCATGAAGTTGTAGCTCCACATGGAGAATAAACCGCCGAGAATCGTGAAGCTGAGCAGCACGGTCATGGCGGTCGTTATGAAGTTTCGGAAATATATGCTCCGCCTCATTTGGCGTTTTCTTCCGTAAGCTCGAACTTATAGCCCACGCCCCACACGGTTTTAAGGTTCCATTTGTCGCTTATGCCCTCAAGCTTTTCGCGCAGACGCTTTATGTGCACGTCCACCGTGCGCGAGTCGCCGAAGTAGTCAAAGCCCCACACCTCGTCAAGCAATTGATTGCGCGTGTAGACGCGGTTCGGGGACGACGCGAGGTGATACAGCAGCTCCATCTCCTTGGGCGGCGCGTCCACGCGGTGCCCGTCAAGCAGCAGCTCGAACGAATCCATGTCAATCACAAGGTTGTCGAACGTCAGGCGGCGCGCCGCCGTCTCGTCCCCGCCCTCATATCTGCGCAGAACGGCGTGCACGCGCGCGATAAGCTCCGGCATTTCGGGCGGCTTGACTATGTAGTCGTCCGCGCCAAGCTCTAAGCCCTTAACCTTGTCCTCCGTCGTGACGCGCGCCGTGAGCATGATAATCGGCGTTTTACTGACGGCGCGAAGCTCGCGGCAAACCTGCCACCCGTCGAGCACGGGCAGCATAATGTCGAGCAGGACAATATCGGGCTGAAACTTCTCAAACGCGGAAATGCCGAGCGCGCCGTTTTCCGCGACCGCGACCTCAAACCCGTCCTTAACCAAGTACAACCGAACCAGCTCGGCAATGTTGCCGTCGTCCTCTATTACAAGCGCTTTTTTCGCCATAATCACACACCGCCTTTTTATTTATATTGTATCACAGCCCAGCGAGGTATCAATGAAATTTTTGAAAACTATTGACGAACAATTAACAAGGTACAATTGACAATTGACAATGAACGTGTCCGCTTTGCGGACTGAAAATGCACCGACTGTAAAATAATGTCGATTGCTGTTGCAATCGACATTATTTTATGGTATATTTTCGGCGGTGCTACCATAACACGGTAGGCGGTCTTTCCCTCTCGAAAGGAGGGATTGCTAATGGTTACGTGGGCAGAGCTTTTTGCGCTAATCGCGATAATTGTCAGCATAGTTGCTCTCGTGGTACATATCCACGACAACAAAAAGTAACCGCCACCTTTCCCCAAAGACCGGTTACTTTTCGTAACGGAACGCTAAGGGAGAGACCGTCTATCGGCAGCACCCTTTTTATATACCCATTTTACCCGATAAGGCAACATTTGTCAATAGCCAAAATAGTCCGCGCAGCGGACACGCTAATTTTTCATTGTCAATTGTCAATTGTCAATTGCCGTCACCCTTCCGCGCGCTTTACCTCCAGTATCCCGCTTATGGCGGACAGGCGGCTCATCGCGGCGGTCAGGTCGTCCAAATTCTTGACGTTCAGCGTGATGAACACCTGACAGGTGTCGCCCGTGTTGCGCGCGGAAATTGCCGTCATGTTGACTTTCATCGCGTTCAGCGCGGTCGAGATGTCCATGACGACGCCGCTGCGCTCACGCGACGTTATTGCGAGCGCGGTCGAATACGTGTCGTCCAGAGACGGCGCCCAAGAGACGGCGAGCCAACGCCCCGCCTCCTCGGGGTTCCCGCGCGACTTCTCGTAGTTCACGCAGTCCGCGCGGTGGACGGACACGCCGTAGCCGCGCGTTATGAACCCGACAATCTGGTCGCCGGGCACGGGCGCGCAACATCGCGCGAACTTTATCAGGCAGTTGTCAAGCCCCTCAACCATTATGCCGTGCACGGGCTTCGTCCTTTTAACGGGACGCAGCTCGATGGTTTCCGTCTCGTCCTTGTCGTCCTTTTTGCGCTCGCGCGTCGCAAGGCTGATGTCGTCGCGAATACGATTAACCGCCTTTTGCGCGGACATTCCGCCGTAACCGATTGCGGCGTAAAGCTCGTCAAGCGTCGGGAAAGCGAGCTTTTTCAGCACGCGGGGCAGCACGTCGTCCCGCATCACGTCGGCGATTGCGATGTTCGCGTGGCGCAGCTCGGACTCGAACGAGACGCGCCCGTGGACGATGTTTTCCTCGCGCTTTTCTTTTTTGAACCATTGGCGGATTTTATTGCGCGCCTCCGGGCTTTTTATAATCTTCAGCCAATCGCGCGACGGACCGTTCGACGAGTTGGAGGTCATAATCTGCACGATGTCGCCGTTTTGCAGCACGTGGCTGTACTGCGCGATGCTGCCGTTGACGCGCGCGCCGACCATACGGTTGCCGACCTGCGAGTGTATGCTGTAGGCGAAGTCAATCGGCGTTGAGCCGGCGGGCAGGTTTACAACGTCGCCGCTCGGCGTGAACACGAACACCTCGTCCGCAAACATATCGGTTTTCAGGTCGTTGAAGAAGTCCTGCGTGTCCGACTCCTGCTGCGACTCGAGCAGGCGGCGAATCCACGCGAACTTCTCGTCATCGTCGTTGCGCGCAACGCCCTCCTTATACTTCCAGTGCGCGGCGACGCCGTATTCCGCGGCGCGGTGCATCTCCACCGTGCGAATCTGCACCTCGAACGGAATCCCCGCGTCACTAAGCACCGTCGTGTGCAAACTCTGATAGCCGTTCGGTTTCGGCACCGATATATAGTCCTTGAACTTGCCGGGAATAGGCGTGAAAATCTCGTGTATGTGCCCCAGCGCGTGGAAGCACTCGGCAACGTCCTCCACGACGACGCGGAACGCGTATAGGTCAAGCACCTCGGAAAACGACTTGTTCTGCCCCGTCATTTTGCGGTAAATGCTGTATATATGCTTGACGCGCCCGTAAACCTCGCACGGGCAGTTCCCGTCGCGCAGGTGCTGACGTATACGGTCCTCCGTCTTGTGGAAAAAGCCCGAATCCTCAAGGTCGCGCTCGGCTAGTCCCGCGCGGATTTCCTCGTAAGCGACAGGCTCCAGATAGCGCATCGACAAATCCTCAAGCTCCCACTTAATGCGCTGCATACCGAGCCTGTGGGCAATCGGCGCGTAAACCTCAAGCGTTTCCAGCGACTTTTCGCGCTGCTTGACGGGCGTTTGATATTCCATTGTGCGCATGTTGTGCAGTCGGTCGGCGATTTTGATGAGGATAACGCGAATATCGCGCGCCATAGCCATGAGCATTTTGCGGAAGCTGGCGAGTTGTTCCTCTTCCTTGCTCGTATACTGCACGCGCGTCAGCTTTGTAACGCCCTCAACGATGTCGGCAACGTCGCTGCCGAACTTCTTCGCAACGTCCTCGTGCGTCGTGTGCGTGTCCTCAATGCAGTCGTGCAGGAGCGCGGCAATGAGCGAGTCCTCGTCCAGACCCATTTCGGCGACAATCATCGCCGTCGCGACAGGGTGCGAGATGTAGGGAGAGCCGTCTTTGCGCAGTTGTTCCCCGTGCGCCGCCTCCGCAAAGTCGAACGCGAGACGCAGACGGGCAAAGTCCGCGCCGGGGTTATACGCACGAACGAGCTGCTCAAGCTCTTCGTACTTAGCGAGCATCATGGGGTTCATACTACTTACCTCCTTATTCTCTGCGTCTTGCCGCAGCAACGCTTCCTTATTCTCACGTCCCGCCGAGCGGCACCTTTTGCGCGTAACGCCGCGCTTGCTGTATTAGATTTCTTGTTATTTTTTCATTCTCTATGGAGATTCGCTTGCCCTACGCGGGCGGCGCCCCCTTTCCATTGCGGGAAAGGGGGGAAAGCGCACTCAAGGGGCTGCGCCCCTTAAGAATCCCTGCTTCTCAAAGCACTTGAATCTCCAGTCGCTATCGCAAATCAGGTCGCGAATTACGCGGCACAAGTCTACACTTTAGTGCAAGCTCGCTCGCGCGAAGTTGTCAATGTTGCAACGCACATGTCCTTGCCAAGTGGCAGCTTGCAATCCCTTTGTTAACCTACTGTCCGTCGCACCGCAGTTGGTTTGCGCCTAGCTCGCGGGGTGATTCTTAAGAGGGGTTTACCCCTCTTAAGTGCGCTTTCCCCCCTTTCTCGCATAAGAAAGGGGGCCCCGCGCGGGTAGCGCAAGGAAATAGGTAATTTAATTATAGCAGAGAACATATATGGAACGGCAGAGCGC
>JAISKH010000049.1 GCA_031261325.1 Oscillospiraceae bacterium | reverse complement strand
CATGACAGGTCGCTCCCTTCGGTTCGGTTATGGTTTGCTCTTCACTCACCATTTTACCAAACTCGGCGCGGCTTGTCTTTCACTTATCTATTGTACCTCTACATTTTGAAATTTTTTCGCGCACCGCGTCGCCGCGCCGAAACAAAGCACAACCCCGCACTCGTCCATTGCAAATGCGGGGCTACGCCTGTTGTTCAGTTATCAATGGACTAAGCCACCTTTCGTCTCGAGACCTTGCCGTTATTGCGTTTATCATCTGGTGCAGCTGCTGCGCGCAATCTGTCAAGCGACCTTATGCCGCCTCCGCGCTAATTGGGTAACAATACCCTGTCTGCCGTGAACGAACCCGTAACGATACGGTCTGCTGTGAGATTCCGGAATCCATGCGAAAGTTTTGCCGAAACATTTGCGTGGAGAACTCTGTGAACAATTTGCAAAAGCAGTTGTGAAACCGTGTCTCGCGTCTGTCCCCTAGCGGGAGCACTCACCCTTGTACATTGGACTCACCCTTTCCTCTTACTGGTTAGACTATACCACATTAAACGTACCGTGTCAATAGTTTTTTCTAAAATATTTTTATTTTTTCTTATATTTGTGTACGAGCTACGCAAAGCAACGCGGCGCCCCGGGCAAAAGCCGAGACGCCGCGTTGAATTTAGTCTTTCTTGTACTCCGCGATAGCTTCCTGCTGCTTCTTCGCGCCCTTACCGCAATGCGGCGCGGACAGCTTGCAATTCTTGTCGCACTCGCCGCAGGTCTTTTCGTCGAGATACGCCTTCAGCTCGGGGTCGGTAATCTCCTCGCCGTGACGGTGCCCATGTCCGTGACGCGGCTCGCCTTTTTCGCCATGCTCGTCGCGTTCGCCGTGTTCGCCATTCTTGCCGTCGCGCGGAGCGTTGCCGAACCCGCCGCGGAATCCGCCGAACGGCGGGGGCGGTGGCGCAAAGCCCGGCACGCCGAAGCCGCGCCCTGTCGGGAATCCGCCGAAGCCGCCGTGCGGCACGGGACGACCCTCACCGAAGCCACCGCGTCTGCCGAGACCGCGCTCGCGCCGTTCCTTGTCCTCCGTCTCGCGCTCCGATTTCCAAGCCTCATGCAGCTTTTCGAGCAAGCCAATCAGCGTCGCCTTTTCCTCGTCATTCAGCGCGGAGAACATCGTGTCCGCAACCTCTGTGCGACGGTTCCCGTGCTGCGCCGCAAAGGCTTTGCCCTCTTCCGTGATTGTGATGATTACGACGCGGCTGTCGTTCTCGTCCTTTGTGCGGGTTATGTAACCCGCGCTTTCCAGCTTGCCCAGCATTTCGCTAAGCGAACCGGCGCGCACTCCGAGCTTTTCGAGAAGCTCGCGCTGACTGAGCGGCGCTTCGGCAAGGAGCGACAAAACGTATCCCTGTCCGTGTCCGCCGCCGCGCTGCGGTTGCCGCCCTCGCCCGACGAATATTGCGCCGCGCTGAAACAGCATAAAGAGTTTTTCAGATTGTGTTAGGTTTTTCATTGTAAATTCAGCCTTTCATTCAAATATTTGTTCTGTACCTAACTAAATATACCACACCTTTTGCGATTTGTCAAGGTACCTAACTAAATATTTTTCAGAATTCTTTTGGGAGGCTGTATTGTTAAGTGGCGATTGCGGGAAAAGTCATGCGGCAAGGGGTTTTTGGCAAAAAGTAAACCATCTATTGATAAAAATAGTTTTATCAATAGATGGTTTACTGCATTGGTGCCGGTGACCGGGGTCGAACCGGTACGGTATTGCTACCACCGGATTTTGAGTCCGGCACGTCTACCTATTCCATCACACCGGCATGGTGGCATCGCGTGCCACACATTATAACTCATGCGGCGGGAAATATCAAGCCCTTTTTTCGCCCATTTGTTTCCGCAGCATTGCGAGCACGTCGTTGAAGTCGAGCGGCTTGCCTAAGTGGTCGTTCATGCCCGCCGCGAGACAGTTTTCAATATCCTCGCGGAACACATTCGCCGTCATCGCGACGATTGGCACCGTTTTCGCCCTCGGAATAGGCAGGGCGCGGATACGCCGCGTCGCTTCGTGTCCGTCCATTTCCGGCATTTGCACGTCCATGAATATCATGTTGTAACGCTCCGGATTCGCCGAGAACAGCTCGAGCGCGCGCCGTCCGTTCTCCGCGCAGTCGATTGTCAGCTTCGTCGGGGCGAGCAGCGTGCAGACAATCTCGCGGTTAATATCCACGTCCTCCGCAAGCAGCAGGGTGTAACCCGAGAAGTCGTCGATTGCGGCCGGGTCTGAAGTCTCGGCGGTTTCTCCTCCTAGGCACTCGTCAAGGAACTCGATAACGGGCGACGGGAACAGCGGCTTCGACATGTAGCGGTCAACGCCCGCGGCGCGCGCTTCGCGCTCAATCACGCTCCATTCCGTCGCGGAAATCAGCGCGACGATTGCCTTGCAGTTCGCGCTCTCGCGCGCGGCTTCTGCGAACGCTATGCCGTTCGTGGCGGGCATGTTCCAGTCATAGAAGCAAATGTCATACGCGCCGTTTCGCATAAGCGCGAGCGCGTCCTCGCCGTTTTCGGCGACGTCGCATTGCAGGTTCAGCACCTTCGCGCACTCGATGAAGAATGTGCGAACGTCGGGGTCGGCGTCCGCCGCGAGGATACGCACGCTGTCCCAATCGACATTCGCCGACAGCGGGATACGAACCTCCTCGCCCTCCGTGCGCCCGAGAATGGCGGTGAATATGAACGTCGAGCCTTTGCCGACCTCCGACTCCACCCAAATCGTGCCGTCCATCATCTCTACGATGCGCTTGGAAATCGCAAGCCCCAAGCCCGTACCGCCGAACTTGCGCGATATGCTGCTCTCCGCCTGTTGGAACGAATTGAACAGCTTTGCAATCTGCTCCTGACTGATGCCGATGCCCGTGTCCTTAACCGACACCTTGAGCGCGCAGGACGCGTCGTCGAGCTGCTCAAGCTCCGCTATGAGGTCGATTGAGCCATGCTCGGGCGTGAACTTCACGGCGTTGGACAGCAGGTTCGCGATAACCTGCGCGAACCGCTGGTCGTCGCCGATTAGCGTGCGCGGTATCGCGGGGTCAAAGCGCACGTTGAAGTGCTGGTGCTTTTCCTCAACGCGGAAGTTGACGACGTTGACGACCTTTTGCAGCATGTTCTGGAACACGAACGGGACGGAGGACAACTCAAACTTGTTCGCCTCAATCTTCGACATGTCGAGAATGTCATTGATAACGCCGAGCAAATGCCCCGACGCGCTGTCTATTTTGTTCAGCGCCTCGTCCTTGCTGCGAACGTCGTCCGTCGCCTTGGCTATCGCGGTCATGCCGATAATCGCGTTCATGGGCGTGCGCATTTCGTGCGACATGTTGGAGAGGAAGTCGCTCTTTGCGCGCGTGGCGGAGAACGCTTCCTCGCGCGCCTGAATCAAGCTCTGCACCATCTCGTTGCGCACGAGCGAGCTTGCCATAAGCAGACTGCCGGAGCGCAGAATCGCCAGTTCGTCCTCCGAGAAGCCGCGCTCACGGCTGCAATCATCGAAGCTCACGAACCCTTGATATACGTTTTGCAAGAAGAGCGGCACGATTAGCACGGAGCGTATTCCGAGTTTCGTCAGAATCTCGCGCGTTACGGGGCGCGCTTCCGACGCGGGACCGCTGATTGTCTCGCCCTGAATGAGTTTTTCGTACCAATCGGGCACCTCGTAGGGCGCGTTATCCACCGCGTCCGCGGACAGATACAGCTCGTCATACGACAGCCAAGAATGTGCCCAGCGGCAATGCGGCTTGCCCTCAATCATTTCGTGCCGCCAGATGTACACGCGGTCAAGGCTGACGGACTCCGCCATCATGCCCATGCATTTGTGCAGGTTATCCTCAAACCCCGCAATGTCGGAGCGCAGGAGTATTGACGCGATTTCGTTGACCGTATGCAGCAGCTTATCCTGCCGCATGAGGTCGTGCTGCGAGCGGGAGCGCGCGTCCGCGCTGACGATAATGTTGGAGATAAGGCTGGCGAGCTGCGCGTCGCTGTCCGTCCATTCGCGCGGTTGCTCACATTCCTCTATGCTTATCATGCCGCGATACTCGTTGTTCTCGTACATGGGCGCCCACAGGTAGGCGCGCGAGCCTATGTCCACAAACACGTCGCTCCACTTGCTTGTCGTCACGTCCGTACAGCGCAGGGTCGGCACTCGCATACCGTGGTTAAGCCGCGCGGGGAACCCGTCCGCGATTATCGCGCCCACGTCGCGCCGCGCTTCCGTCGGCTTGAAATCCGGATACTTCGCCCAGTAACGCATACGCACGTCGGTGCGCGCGTCGTCCACCTTGTCGTGCGCCATGACCGTCGCGACGACGCGGGACACGCCGAGGAACTCACCCGTGAGCCGCAGGGCGTTGTCAATCAATTCGTCAACGTCCGCTTCGGACACGAAGTTTTGGGACATCGTGCTCATCAGCTCCTGCTGGCGCAGACGCGTTTGCAGCAGCTCCTCCGTCTCGCGCAGACTTCGGATTGACTCGTCGGAGCTGACAAGCCGCTCGAGCATCGCGTTCAGCGAGTCGCACAGGACGGAAAACTCGTGGATACCGGAGTATCGCTCTTTTTCCATGTGCCCGCCCGCGGTCAGCGCGGCGGTGTCCTGCCCGATGCGCTCCAGCGGGTCGATTACGATGCGGCGAATGAGGATAAACAACAGAAGCGTAAGCGCGAGCGAGCCGACAAGCCCGACGACGAGCGACGTCGTGACGGGGCTGATAATATAGCTGTTCTGCTCCACTATCGGTATATACGCGACTATGCGGTAGTTTCTGTAGATTAGGCACTCGCCGCGCGCGGCTACTCCGTCATAGAAGAACTCGACCTGTTGGCGACCGCCGTCTTGCAGCGGCGCGAGCGTCCAAGCTTCGTCGCTCAGGTCGCTGCCGATACGGTTGCGCTTACTGTCCGCGATTACTACGCTTTCGGTGTTCAGGACGAAAATGCCGCCGTCCGTGCCGATTTTCAGTCTGTTAATCGCGTTCTGCACGCTTAGTGAGTCGCGAACGCCGGACAGCGAGTCCGCCGCCGTACCGACCTGAACGATTCCGGGTTTGCCTATGCGCGCAACGCCCGCGTATTGGAACATCTTTCCGTCCACACCGCGCGGCGACGGCTCCTGCGCAAGCTCGTACTCCGGTTCCTCAAGGATACGCAGAAACGGTCTTGACTGCGCCGCCGAGCTGAAGTCGTACCCGACATTTTCGGGCACGTTGCCCCACGCGAGAATGCCGTTCTCGTCCGTTACGTACACTTCGTCCACGCCGAGCACCTCGGCAATCTGCTGCATACGGTGCGGCGCGAGCGAGGTTTCGTCCTCCGCGATGATGTAAGCGAGCGCGCGGGCGCGGGCAAGACTGTTGCCGTCAAGCGCGCCGACCGTGATGTTGACCACGCTCTCGGACAGGCGGAGCTGCTGCGCGGCAATGTCCAGCGCGTCCGAAATTTGCGCGGTCATAATCAGGTCCGCCGCGTTTTTAACGCTGAAGCCCGAGAAAATGCTGACGCAGAGAAAGACGGCAATCAGCACCGCCGTAATTGGAATCATAACCCTGACACGAATTTTCATAAATCAACCTCAAGCCCTCAAATTAGAGACGCCACCGAGAAATAGTTACATAAAGTTACAAAATTCGGATACGATGTACACTATTTAATAATTTTACCACAAGTGCGCCGCGAGTGCAATTCTTTTCTCGCATTTTGGTGACAAATCAGGTCACAAATTGCCTTTAGCCGTGGTAGCGCGTGCGCATGGTGTTAAAATTACCAATTGAAGCGCGCCACGCGGACAAAATTAGTACGAAAAATACGTATTGACGAAGCGGTTGCATTTTGGTAAAATACATGTACATGCATTATCAAAATAACAATGTTGTAGGGAGGATTACTCATGTACATAAAGAAAGCGACCATCACGAACGAGGTAGGGCTTCGCGCGCGCCCCGCAACTTTTCTGATTCAAAAGGCAAACGAGTTCAACAGCAGCATATGGCTTGAGAACGCGTCGCGCCGCGTAAACGCGAAGAGCTTGCTCGGCGTGCTCTCGCTCGGCGTTACCACGGGCGAAACCGTCAGTATCATTGGCGACGGCGCGGACGAGAATGAAGCGGTCGATACCCTGTATGAACTCATCACGTCCAATTTCGTGGAGTAAAACCCGCAATCCCCCGCCCATTTCATATCGAAAAAGCCCGCCTGTCGGCGGGCTTTTGCGCGTTTGCGCGTAATATTAACTCAACGCTCCGTTGTGTTTTTGTTACTTTTACGTCGCTTGCAATGGCGCGGGCTGTGTGCGAGAATATTATTCGTTGATGTAAGGCGAAACTGAATTGGAGGGATAGCGTTGGAAATCGGTTCGATTATCAAAAAGCTGCGCCGAGAGCGCGGACTTACGCAGGAGGAGCTTGCGGAGCGGTTGGACGTTACGCCGCAGGCGGTCAGCAAGTGGGAAAACGGCGCGGGACTGCCCGACATTTCGCAGATAGTCCCGCTGGCGAACGTGTTCGACGTGCCGACGGACGTGCTGTTCGGCAAGCAACCGGGCGGCGACATGCTGCGCATCGCGGAGTTGCGGGAGCGCACGCGTAACGTGAAAACGGCGCGCGACGCCGCCGACGTGTCGGACGCGTGGCGCGAGCTTGCCCGCGAGATGCCGAATAACTACGCGGTGCAGCTGGAGCACGCGCGAACCTTGGGAATGAAAAACGGTACGCTGGGGCAGGCGGCACAGCTGCGCGACGAAGCCGTGAGAGTTTACGAGCGCATACTCGAACGCTGCACCGACATGGAAATCCGCAACACCGCGACTTCTTTGCTGTGCCATCTGTACTTGGAAACGGGCGACCGCGACAATGCGATTAAGCTCGCGCAAAGTCTGCCGCATGTGTACGCTTCGCGCGAGCTTGTGCTGATGGACATCGCGAACTACGGCGGCGGCAGTCGCGGAAGTCTGCCGTTTATACGCGACAATCTGAGCCTATTCGCGAGGCTGCTGCGCGGCATATTGCAGATACTCATCGGGACAGGGAAAATGTACGCCGACGTGGACGACGCGGAGTACGAGCGGCTGTACGGCTACGTCAAACCGCTGATTGAGCTGCAATTTTGGGAGCCGCACATGGCGGACGCTCGCGACCGCGAGTTCACGCACTATTACGGCAACCTCGCGGTGCGTCAGGCGGGGCGCGGAGAAGCGGAAGCGCTCGACAACGCCGAAAAAGCCGCGGAATACGCCGCACGCGTCGTCGCGGCGAATCCCGTACCCGACGGGAACGAGTCTATCGGCGAGATGCAATTCGTCATGGGCGTGATTCGCGACAACCCCGACTTTGACATGTTCCGCGCCGAGCCGCGCTTTATCGCGCTCGTGGAACGCATAAACGCGTTGGACGCGTGAGCCGTCACCGCAGCTTCGTGCTGTCGCTGTCGTTATTGTAGAATCGGAACACGTTCGGTCTGTGCGGAAATAACGCTGTTTACAAACGGTGCATGATGTGCTATACTTATAAGCATAATAAGGGATAACCTATCAAACCGATAGACTTACTTACATACGACAGGGGAGTTGGCACATGGATTTCAAAACAGAATGCGTGCACGGCGGGGGAAAAACGGACGCGACGGGCGCAATCGCGGGCGCGATTTACCAGACGGCGACGTTTGCGCACCCGGGCGTGGGGCTTTCAACGGGTTACGACTACGCGCGCGGCGAGAACCCGACGCGGGCGCAGCTAGAGCGCACGGTCGCCGCGCTTGAGGGCGGCACGCACGCGATTGCGTTCACGAGCGGAATGGCTGCGATTACTGCGTTTTTTGACGAATACAAGGTTGGGGACCACATAGTCGCGACGGACGATTTGTACGGCGGTACGCATCGGCTGTTTGCGCTGCTTGCGGCGCGGCGCGGCGTGAGCTTTACGTTTGTGCACGACGCGGACGAGCTTGACGGCGCGGTGCGCGAGAACACTCGGGCAATTTATATTGAAACGCCGACGAACCCGATGATGCAGGTAATCGACATCGCAAAGTGCGCCGAGGTCGCGAAGCGGAACGGTGTTCTGCTCGTCGTGGACAACACGTTTCTAACGCCGTACTTTCAGCGTCCGTTGGAGCTTGGCGCGGACGTTGTGCTGCACAGCGCGACTAAGTATCTCGGCGGGCACAACGACACGCTGGCGGGGATATTCGTTACGAACAGAGCTGAAATTGCCGAGCGTGTTACGTACATGATGAAAACCTCCGGCGCGGTGCTCTCGCCTTTTGACAGCTTTTTGATACTGCGCGGTATTAAAACGCTCGCGCTGCGCATGGAGCGTCAGCAGGAGAACGCGCTCGCGCTTGCCGAGTGGCTTCTGACGTGTCCCGACGTGCAGCAGGTGTTCTACCCCGGGCTGCCGTCTCACCCCGGGCACGAGCTGATTCGCAAGCAGGCGAGCGGTTACGGCGCGATGCTGTCGATGTCCGTAACCTCGCGGGAGGTTGCCGAGCGCGTGCTTAAGAAAGTGCAGCTCATTCAATACGCCGAAAGTCTGGGCGGTGTGGACAGTCTGATAACCTACCCTATGCTGCAAACGCACGCCGACATTCCTGCCGAGGAGCGCGAGGCAAAGGGCATTAACGACCGTCTGCTGCGCTTTTCCGTCGGGATTGAGGACGCGAACGATTTGATTGCCGACCTCGCGCAAGCGTTTGGGGGTTAGGGTATGGCGCACAACTTTGACGAGATAATTGACCGCCGCGGCACTTACAGCATCAAGTACGATGAGGCGGAAAAGCGCGGCAAGCCGCAGGACGCGCTGCCGCTTTGGGTCGCCGACATGGATTTCCGCACGCCCGAGTGTGTGACCGACGCGCTCATTGAGAAAGCGCGGCACGGTATTTTCGGTTACACCGACACCGACAGCGATTACGCCGCGAGCGTTACGGGTTGGTTCGTGCGGCGGCACGGTTGGCGGGCGGAGGAGAACTGGCTCGTTAAAACGCCGGGTGTGGTTCCCGCGCTGCATATGGCGGTTAAGGCGTTTACGGAGCTTGGCGACGCGGTGATAATTCAGCAGCCGGTGTACTATCCGTTCGTTGAAGCTGTGTCGCTTACGGGGCGCAAGCTCGTCGTCAACGAGCTTGTTGAAACCGATGGGTACTACACGATTGACTTTGACGACTTCGAGCGCAAAATTGTTGAAAACGACGTGAAGCTGTTTATACTTTGCTCGCCGCACAATCCCGTCGGGCGCGTGTGGCGGCGGGAGGAGCTTGAGCGGCTCGCGGAGATATGCCTGCGCCACGGCGTGATTGTCGTCTCCGACGAGATTCACGCGGACTTTGTGTATCCCGACGTCGGGCACAGGCACATCATGTTCGCGTCGCTTAGTGACGAGGTTCGCGGCATAACCGTAACGTGCACCGCGCCGTCCAAGACGTTCAACCTTGCGGGACTGCTTATATCGAACCTGTTCATTGCCGACGAAAAGCTGCGCCGCGCGTTCATCGCGGAGTACGAGCGATGCGGGTTCAGCCAGCTTGCGGTTATGGGCATGGTCGCTTGCAAGGCGGCGTATGACGGCGGCGAACCGTGGCTCGCGGAGCTGCTGACGTACCTTGAGGGCAACATGAATTACCTCGACGAAGCGGTTAAGTCGCGTCTGCCGGGCGTGAAGTTCCGCAAGCCGGAGGGGACGTACCTCGCGTGGCTGGACATGCGCGGGCTTGGGATTGACGCGCGCAAGCTTGACGATTTCGTGCTGGACAGCGCGAAGCTGTGGCTTGACGAGGGGCGCATATTCGGCGCGGGCGGCAAGGGCTTTGAGCGCGTTAACGTCGCGTGCCCGCGGAGCGTGTTGGCGGAAGCGGCGTCACGGTTGGAGCGGGCTATTGCGGCTATCGGTTGAAT
Source organism: Oscillospiraceae bacterium (assembly GCA_031261325.1). Classification (GTDB taxonomy): domain Bacteria; phylum Bacillota; class Clostridia; order Oscillospirales; family Oscillospiraceae; genus JAIRRO01. The sequence goes on along the minus strand of JAISKH010000049.1, from coordinate 11,556 downwards.
CGCGGCGGAGCAAATTTGAAGTTGCGCAAATAAAGGACGCGGGTTAATCCCCGCGTCCTTGTAATATGCCCTGATTTGCGGCTATGCCTTTTCCGCGCGCATACGCTTTAGGTATACGTTGATGACGACCATGCACGCGGCGGCGAGAACCGCCGTCACCGCGCCCATTATAAACGTCGGCACGGGGTCGCGGTGCAGCAGAGTATTTGACACCATGTTGAAGAAAATACTTGAAACGCCAAGCCCCATCATGACTACGCCGTAGTTCGTGCCGGAGTTTTTCGCGCCGAAAAAGTCGGTGGAAATTGCGGCGTTAATCGCCGAGGGTCCGCCGTAACCGAACGCGATTGCCGCGACGGTCACGATGTACGGCACGCCCGCGATAAACGTCATGAACACCGCACCGACAAGCGTAATCGCGCAGAGGATTATCGACGCGGCGACGCGCCCGATTTTGTCCGAAACCGCCGCCATAATCAGCCGTCCCGCGCAGTTCGGAATCGCGGCGAAGCTGACGGCGAACACGGCTTGAGCGGCGGTCAGTCCGCGCTCGCTCTCGCCGAGCGTCGCAATCAGCGGGCTTGTGAGGTTCCACGTGCCGTTGATAAAGAAGATGTACAGGAAAATGCACCAGAACGGCACGGTTTTCGCCGCCTGCGCGAGCGTGTAGTCGCGCTTGGTGGACACGACTTTTGCGTTCGCCGCCGCCTTTGGCAGACTGTCGAGATACGCCTTGTCGGGAGCCTTGACGAGCAGCCACGCCGCAATGCCGACGACGAGGAACACCGCGCCGAGAATGAAAAACACCGCGCGGTAATCGACGACTTGAATCAGCTTCGAGTCCGCAAAGTTCGGCGAGGCGGCGGGGTGGCTGAACCGCGTCATGAGCGCACGCGACACGGGCGCGAACACAACGGTGGACAGCCCGAACGCCGACACCGCAAGTCCCGACGCGAAGCCGCGCCTGTGCGGCAGCCACTTCTGCACGCAGGAGATGCACGCGCCGTAGGCTATGCCCGAGCCGAGACCCGCGATTACGCAGTACGTGAGGATTATCAGGTTGACCGTCGAGCTTGTCAGCAAGCCCGTCGCGCCCACTCCGCCCGCGAACATGACGACGCCGATTAGCGCGGTGAGCTTCGCGCCCTTTTTGTCGTTCAGGAACCCGCCGATAAAGTTGCCGATTACGAACGCGAACAGGTTGTAGGACGCGACCATCGCGGGCAGGGTCGAGCCTTCCGCAAGTGCGAACGACGCGGAAAACTCGCGCCGCAGCACGCTCCATATGTACAGTATGCCGACGCACAGCTGAATTATCAGACAGCCGATTATCGACGGGACAGGCGATGTTTTTTTCATATTCGCACACTCCTTAACATTTCGGTAACATGTTACCATTGCCGCGCGCAAATGTCAATCAGGTATAAGCGGAGTGAGCCGCCTATACCTGATTTTTATTTTTCGCCGCGCCCGTTACCGCGGGCTTATCGGTCCTTTGCGCAGGGGCAGCACCTCGCCGTCCACAAACCGAGTCGGTAATTCTTTTAGCAGCACAAGCACTTTTGACGCTTCCGCTCGCGTTATCGGTTCCGACGGGCGGAACGCGCCGCCCTCGTAGCCGTTCAGCACATTGTTCACGCAGAGCTTTATAATCGCGGAGTTTGACCACGGATTTCCCTCGGGCGACACGTCTGAAAACTGCGTTTCGGTCATGTCGAACGAATCCTCAATGTTCGTGTAGCGGTCCGCCATGACGGCAAACTCTTCGCGCGTAACGTCCGCGTCGGGGCGGAACATGCCTGTTTCGTCGCCCGTTACAAGCTCCAGCTTTCGCGCCGCCGCGATATATTGCGCCGCCCAATGACCCGCCGTGTCCTTGAAGTCCTCCGCGTGCGTCGTCGGCTCGCCGACGGCAAGACGCGTCAGCATTGCCGCCGCTTCCGCGCGGGTAAGATGACCCTCGGTATCGAAAACCGAATCGGTTTTTCCCTTTATAACGCCTGATTCCGAGAGCGAAACTATATAGCTCTGCGCCCAATGGTCGCGAATGTCATCAAACGGGTATCCGCGCAGCCATGCGGCGTAACTGCCCCACACGTAATCCGCTTCCTGCCCCAACGCCCAGCTGCCGACGCCCTTTAACCCGTACTTGCGCACGAGCGACATTTTCTTTTCGTAGCTGCGGGCGTTCTCGTACCACACGTCGTACACGCCGGAGGAGATTATGCGCCCGCCCCACGTCATGGCGGTTTCGCCCTCGGGCACGGTAATCGTCGCGCGGGCGCACTCATGCGCTTCGTCGTACCACGTCACGGCGTTCGTCGATTTCGCGAGAGATTCAATGTCGGAGCACGTCCATGCCGCGCCTTTGATTGCGCCTTTCCAGAAACGCCCGTAGAACGGTATGCCGACCATGAGCTTTTCCGGCGGCACGTGTTGCAGCGCGTACTTTATCGACTCCTCCACGAACCACAGGCTCGCGACGGGTCCCGGCTCGCCGCCGTCGTAGGATTCGTCGTAGGTCATGATGAACACGTGGTCGCACTCGTCCGCGAGCGCACCGTAGTCGTACCCGCCCTGCCAGCCGACGTTCGTGTGGTACGGGTTGGCGGCGACGCAGACCGTCAGCGTTTTGCCCTGTGGCAGAGCGGCGCGCAGCAGGCGAATGAAGTCCGTGAAGCTGTCGCGGTCGTTTTCGTTGATGTTCTGAATGTCAATGTCAACGCCATCCAAGCCGTGCTTTGTGACCGCCGCCGCGAGCGCCGCCGCAACCTCGCCGCGACGCGCGAGCATTTTTCGCGCGTTTTCGCGGCTCCAATGGTTGGAGAAGAACGGCGTTACGGTAACTCCCCTGTCGTGCATCATCGCCGTCAGCAGCGGGTCGGGCGTTTTTGTGTACATGAACGCGCCGTCCGCCGCGACCTCAAAGTAGTCGGGAGAAACGATGTTGATGTTGTTGAACGTCTTGTCCATGCGGTTCAAATATGTCGCGGTCGTCCCGCCATAGAGGTAAGTCAAGCTGTCCATCGCGCGCGCGTCCGCCGTTGCCGTCAGCAGGGCAAACGCCGCGAGCAGCGTTGACATCAGTTTTTTCGCCAAATCGGTTCACACCCTTTTCTAATTCTATCGCGGTTATTTTGCGAAAAGCCCGCCGCTCCATTCGGATTAAATTTTTCCTGCGGTAATTGCGGCGTTTGCGCTAAAAATAACTGCGTTATGAAACCGAAAAGGAGACGCAAATAAGTGAAATTGAAATTAAAAACGCGGCTGTTCGGCTTGGCTCTCGCCGCCGCGCTGTTCCTTGCGACGCTGACTCCCGCGCTCGCGTCGGGCGGCATATACACTATACAAAAGGGCGACAGCCTGTGGAGCATCGCCCTTAAGAACGGCACGACCGTCGCGGAGTTAAAGCGCGTCAACGGATTGACCTCGGACGCAATCATCGCGGGCAAAACGCTCGTCCTGCCGACCTCTGGCGACGGGCGTTATACCGTCGCGCGCGGCGACACGCTGTGGACGATTGCGCGCAAGTTCGCGACGACGGTTGCGGAGCTGCGCCGCATTAACAAGCTCGCGAGCGACGTTCTCGCGGCGGGGACGATACTGCGCGTGTCCGCGCCGTCCTCGGCGAACGAGAAGCTGTATATTGAGTATATCGTCCGCAAGGGCGACACGCTGGGTAAGCTCGCCGAAATGTTCGGCACAAACGCGGCGTTTATCCGCGAGCTGAACGGGATTGCGGGCGACACAATCATTGCGGGTAAGCCGCTGAAAATCCCCGCGGAGTACGGCGAATATACCGTCAGGTCGGGCGACACGCTGTATAAGCTCGCGCTGGCGCACGGCACGACGGTGGACTGGATTATGCTGTTTTCGGGCATTGAGTTCACGGATATTCGCGTCGGGCAAATCCTGAAAATCCCGACGAAGAAGCTTACGGCGCAACCGCCCGCTCCCGCCGCGCCGCAACCCGCGCCGTCACAGCCGACCTCGCCGACGAAGCGGTATATTGACTATATCGTCGCGCGCGGGGACACAGTTTGGAGCATATCGGTCAAGTTCGGCGTGCCCATGCAGGAGGTGCTGTCCGACAACAAGTTGAGCACGGAGTCGGTGCTGAACCTCGGGCAGAAGCTGAAGATTGCGCAGTACACGGTGCCGATTAAGCCGACTCCTGGTACGAAATACGGCGAATACCTCGACTGGTGGACGGAGGCGCAGTACGTCGTGCCAATCGGCAAGACGGTTAAGATTACGGACTTCCTGACGGGCAAGTCGTTCACGATTCAGCGCACTATCGGCGCGGGGCACGCGGACAGCGAACCGCTCACTCTCGCGGACACGAACGCGGCGAAAGCGGTGTTCGGCGGCTACACGTGGCTCCCGCGCGCCGTAATCGTTGAGACGGACGGGCGGCGAATCGCGGGTTCGATGTCGTTCTACCCGCACGATGTGTCGTATATCGCGGGCAACGGGTTTGACGGGCACTTCGACCTGTACTTTGCCAATTGTATCCGCCACGTGGACGGAAAGCCCGACCCCGCGCACCAGAAAATGGTGGAGACGGCGGCGGGACGGTAAAACAGGCGATTGACAATACGCGGCGCGAGCGTGTAGAATAGCCCCAAACGTATTACCAATTAGAATCGGAGGTATCGCTATGCAAACAGGGGAATTTTACACGCTCGTCAGCCGCGCGGGGCTTGAGGTCACGCTCTCAAGTCTCGGTGCGTGCATCGTGTCCGTCAAGGCGCCTGACCGCAACGGCTTTGCGGAGGAGGTCACGCTGGGGTTTGACACGCCGGAGGAATATCTGAACAACCCGATGTCCTTCGGCTTGACAATCGGGCGCGTCGCCAACCGAATCGGCGGCTCTCGGTTCACGCTTGACGGTGTGACCTATAACTTGCCCGCCAACGAGGGACCGAACCACATTCACGGCGGAACCGACGGCTTCAGTATGCGCTTATGGAGCGCGGAGCGCGAGCAGAACACCGTTGAGTTCACGCTGCGCAGTCCCGACGGCGACATGGGTTATCCCGGCAACCTGACCGTCCGCGCGAAGTACACGCTGACGGGCACCGCGCTTGACCTCGCGATTACCGCGACGACTGACGCGCCGACCGTCGTCAACATGACGAACCACGCGTATTGGAACTTGTCGGGCTTCCGCCGCGACGTGCTGTCGCATGAGTTGCAGGTGGACGCGGACAGCTTTACGGTCAACGCGCCGAACCTCATTCCGACGGGGGAAATTCGCTCCGTGGACGGCACCGCGCTTGACTTCCGCACTCCGCGCGCAATCGGCGAGCGCATTGACGACCCGTCCGTGCGCATGTACGGCGGCTATGACAACAACCTTGTGCTGAACGGCTCGGGCTTCCGCCGCGCGGCGGTCGTCCGCGACAATGATACGGGGCGCACGCTGACGCTTTTCACCGACCGCCGCTCCCTGCAAATCTACACGGGCAACGGCATATCGCCGACGCGCGGTCACGGCGGCGTGACGTATTCGCGCCACTCGGGTCTTGCGCTTGAGCCGCAGTCTCCGCCCGACGCGCCGAACCGCCCCGAGTTCCCGAGCATTGTACTGCGCCCGGGCGAGACTTACCGCCACCACTCGCGGTTTGAGTTCGGGTGTGAGTGAGTTTATCAGATAACATTGACAACACGGCGGCAGATGTGATATGTTTAACTGTATAAAATAACTAATTGGAGGTCGCACATGGCTACATACAAAAACTTCAAGCTCGTCCTGTTCTGCACCGCGCCTAATATGATAAACCTGACCGAAGCGGAGCTGTTGACACAGCTCAAATTCTTTGAAACTTACAGCGGCATTGACAAGGTGTATCTGGAGCCTTACCGCGACGGGCTGACGATACCCGAGGAGCAGCTCGCGATGCTGATTCGCGTGTTCCGCGAGAACGGCATTGAGGTTTCGGGCGCGCTGACCACGACGTGCAACGACCTCACGGAGGGCGACAAGGACAAGTACCGCATGAGCGGCACTTACTGCTACGTCAACAAGGAAATGCGCGAGTATCTTGTCAAAACCGTCGAATACACGGCGCGGCACTTTGACGAGTTCATACTTGACGACTGGTTCTTCACGATGTGTACGTGCGACGAGTGCCGCCACGCTAAGGGCGAACGCTCGTGGGAGCAATTCCGTCTCGACCTGATGGCGGAGGTTTCCGAAAACCTAATCATCAAGCCCGCGAAAGCCGTTAACCCGAACGTCAAGGTCATTGTGAAGTACCCCAACTGGTCGGAGGCGTATCAGGAATCGGGCTACAACCCGTCCGTCCAGCGCGACATTTTTGACCTGATTTACACGGGCACGGAGACGCGCAACACGGCGGGCAACGACCAGCATTTGCCGCGCTACATGAGCTATTCGCTGACGCGACTAATGGAAAACTACGCGCCCGGGCGCAACGGCGGCACGTGGTTCGACCCCTACGGCTGCAACCCGCTTGAGATATTCCTGGAGCAGGCGTATCTGTCCGCGTTCGCGCGCCCGAAGGAACTGACGATGTTCTGCTGGGGCAGCTTGTACAAGAATCGAGTCGTCGCGCCCGTCAAGATGCAGCTTGAGCAGATTGACGCGTTCCTGTCGCAGGCGGGTACGCCCGTGGGTACGCCGTGCTACCTGCCGCCCGACGCGCAGGGCGAGGACCACCTTGAGGACGTGCTCGGCATGGCGGGCATACCGCTGGAGCTTACGCCCGATTTCCCGAGCGGCGCGAAGTCTGTGTTCCTGACCGTTCAGGCGCACAAGGACCCCGAAATTATGCAAAAGCTGACTAGCTTCGTCGCGGGCGGCGGACGCGCGATTATCACGTCGGGCTTCGCCATTGAAGCTCTCGGCAAGGGTTTGGAGGAGCTGTCCTCAATCCGCTATCGCGGCAGGAGATTCCGCACGAACACGTTCCGCGGCGGCGGAATCGGCGGCGGCGGAGACGCGCAGTCCAAGCACGAGATGTCGTTCCCACTGCTTGAGCACCGCAACAACACGACTTGGACTCTCGCGAAAGCCGTCGCGGGTGAGGAAAACTACCCGATACTGTTCAGCGACCATTACGGCAAGGGCGAGCTGATTACGCTCGTCGTACCCGACGAATACGGTTACATCTACGACCTGCCGACGGTCACGCTAAACGCGTTTCGCGAGCAATTCACGGACGCGGTGCCGTATTCGCTGCGCGGCGCGGGGCAATGCTCAATCTTCGCGTATGACAACGACACGCTGGCGGTTTACGCCTATATCGGCGACCTCACGCCCGGCGGGTGGAGCTTGCGCATCGCGGGTAACGCCGAGAGCATCACGAACCTCGCAAACGGCATGACAATGTACCCCACCGCGCCGAGCGGTTTCGGCGGCGGCACGACGGACTTCACGTTCTTCATGCTTCAGCCGGGCGACCTGAACTTCTTCAAAATCAATTGGGCGGCGGAGCGCAACGCGCCCAAGCAGGAATTTCAGGCGATGAGCGCACCGCATTGACAAAAGGCGATTGACATTCGTCAATCGCCTTTTGTCAATTAATAATTAACAATGAATAATGAATAATTAGAGACGCAGACGCGGGGATTGACAAGTCCCCGCGTTTGTGTTATTTTGGAATTGTCGGATTGGGGACGGCACCCCTGACAAGAAAACGGTATCCGAATGAATGCGCCGATTTATCGGCTGAACTGAATAAGGGGGAGGAACCCATGACAAAAAACATTGAGGTTGTCGATGAATACGGCGTTTCCTACGGCGTTACCTATCCGAAACGAGCCAAAGGGCTTGTTAAAAACGGCAGGGCGCGCTATGAAAACGACACGAAAATCGTACTGACTGAACCGCCGCAAAACGCGACGGGCGCGCGTCCGCCGAATATTGATTTGGAGGACAAAGTAATGAACATAAGCGAACTGGACTTTTCCGTCGCCGTCAACGGACGGCTCGATAATATCAGAATCGCCACGGTTGCGCAACTCGTCGAATTCACGGCGCACGAATTGCAGCGGCGCGGTGGATTCTCGAACAAGAATATCCAAGAGATTGAGCAAAAGCTCGCGCAGTCGGGGCTGTCCCTGAAAAAGTCCGCGACAACCGTAACAGGCGTGAGTTCGCCGAATGTCGATTCGGTGGACAAAGAAGTGAACGCAGAGGGTGAAGACCCGTTTGATACGATATTGCGCATATTTAATGCTCAGCCAATTGTACCCGTACCACCCGTACCTGACATCGCGGTTGCGCCGAAAGCTCCCGCGATTGAACCGAAACGGGAGCCTGTACTCAGGCGGGAGTTCAGCTATGAGTTGGCGGAGAGGTCCTACGGGATATTCACGCGCAGTTTGGCGGCGCTCGCGCCGTCCATGAACTCGCCTGATAACAGACCGCAAGTGGCGCAGGCGATGTTTGAGAATCTGTTCAACCTTGAGAGCAAGACAGATGCGCAGGTATCCGCGTTCCGCTCCATCGTGGACTTGGTTGCAACGCAGCACGAGGGAGAGGAGCCCGCGCAGAATCCCGACTTCTGGCTGCTAATCAGCATGTTTCACAAGCTGTTCGGGTGAGAGTAATTTAGCGAAAGCAAGACGCGGGGTGGTTCTGCCACCCCGCATATTTATTGCGAATCCGCTATGCGTGCATTTATTTCCGTGTTGACACAGCGCGCGTTGCGTGCTATAATTACAAACAGAGAGGGTAGCAGCCAAACGGCTCGCCCAAAGTTATTTACTCAAAAAGATTTGAGCCGACACATTGGACGGTGGGCGGCTCATTTCTTTTTGTCGTGCATTATCGCTACAATCAATGTCGCAAAAGTTAACATTAACATCAACGCTTCAAACACAGACACAGGAGTCCTCACCTCCCTTCGTTTTACCTCCGGAAAGGTTCGGCGAACCGTCCTTTTTCTACCCTCTGCGAGCATTTTACATTGTTTGTCGAATATTGTCAATAAGCGCGTCCGCGTTAGTGGGCGCGCTAAATTATTCTGTTGACCCTATTGCATTTTTCACGAACTTACGGTAAAATCATGTCAGCGTTAATACATATTTACTAAAAGGAGGATTCACATGATAGAACTCAAAGGCAAGACCGCATTCGTGACCGGCGGCGCGTCGGGCATCGGTCTGGGTATCGCAAAGGCTCTCGCGGCGGAGGGCGCGAACATCGTTATCGCCGACCTGCGTCAGAACGCAATTGACGAGGCGCTCCCGCAGATTGACGCGCCGAAGCTCGGCATCAAGCTCGACACGTCGAACCGCGAGCAGTACAAAGCCGCCGCGGACGAAGCGGAAGCAAAGTTCGGCAAAATCCATATCCTCATCAACAACGCCGGTATCGGCGGCGCGTCGGGTCCGCTGTGGGCGGTCTCTCCGGAGGACACCGATTTCGCGCTCCGCGTGAACATTGTCGGTATCCTGAACGGTATTCAGGAAGTCGTTCCGCGTATGCTCGCGCATGGCGAGGGCGGTTACGTCGTCTCCACAGCGTCTAAGGCGGGGCTTATTCCCGTGCCCGGCTGCGGACTCTACAACCTCACGAAAGCGGCTGTCATCGCGATTACCGAGACGCTTGCTTCCGACCTTCCCGAGGGCTACGGCGCGGGCGTTCTCTGCCCGGGACCGTTTACGACGAACCTCGGCATGAGCGGACAGGAAGTCGAAGCGGAACTGCGCGGCAAGCCGATTCCGCAGATGCCCGCGTTCACACCTCCCCCTCCCCCGGCGGACGGCGAAGCGGCTCCCCCACCCCCGCCTCCTCCCCCGCAGATGGACATCGACTTCTCGCGCATCATGAGAAACCCGCTGGAAGCGGGCGAGCGCGTTGTTCGCGCCATCAAGCGCGGCGACCTGTACATTCTCACGCACGCGGAGTTCAAGCCCGGCTATCAGCAGCGCGCCGACGCGATTCTGCGCGCGTTCCCGGACGACGAGCCGTATGACGGCTTCGCGAAGGTGTTCGGTATCCTTGTGAACAACCCCGTGTTTGACAAGCAGACGCAGGTTCCCGCTTACGAGAAGAAATAACGCATAAAGTAAAAGCCCCCGAGCTTTCGCTCGGGGGCTTTGGATTATTCATCGTTCTATTCATTGCTGTCGGCGACGAGTATGTTTGCCCGCGCGGGCATGTAGTCCGACTCGCCCGCAATCGGTATGCGCTCGGGGCGCGTCCTCGTCGCTTCACAGGCAACGCTCGCCGCGAGCATCAGGAGTGACATAACAAGCCCGAGAATCAGCGGGATAACGCGGTTCGGTATCGCGGCTTTCAGCGCGTCCGGCATGGCGTACCCAAAATCCCACGGGAAGAACAGGTACGCGAGGAACATCAGCACCGTAACTCCGCAGGACACGAACGGCGCGCGGAGTTTTTTCGCGACGCTCAATAACCCGAATATCCCCGATGCAATCGCGCAGAAGCCGCCGCCGAACGCGAAAGTGTATATCGCGCCGAGCTTTTGTGTGTGGGCTTGAGTCATGTTCACCATGTAGTTGCCGTTCACCGCGTCGTTGCGCTCATGCAGGATGTTAAGCCCCAAATCCCTGACAAAAGTGGGATTAAACTTGCTGTAAATGCTCAAGAGGAGCACCAGAATCCACAGCGCGCCCGCTATGATGAGCGCAATACTGAGCGGCTTGAAAACCCTCACGATTTTGTCATGCCTTGTATGTGTGTTCATATCAGTACTCCTTTCGGTTGAATTGAGTACATTGTACCACATAATCACGTGACTGTCAACGGTTATTTATTAACCGCACGCTCGCGTCTGTTGTCCGTTATCGGACAAGCCCCTGAATGCCGATGCCAACCAATCCCGGACCTGTGTGCACCACGAGCGCGGGGGAAATCTGCCCCGTAAACACCTCTTTAACGCGCGGGAACAGCGTGCGAACTTCCGCGAGTATCTTCTGCACCTCGTCCGCCGCGTCTCCGTGCATGACGGCGACATTGTATTCGCGGAACGTCGCGGCGACGTCGCGCGCGAGGTCAATCATGCGCTTAATTGACGCGTCACGTCCGCGCGCCTTGGACGCTATGTGGTACTTACCGTCCGAGCCGCACGTTATAATCGGGCGAATGCCGAGCAGATTGCCGAGTATATACGCAACCTCGCCGATGCGCCCGCCCGCTTTCAGGTATTTTAATGTCTCAACGCCGAAGAAAATCTTCGTATTGAGCGACTGATTCGTGAGCTTATCTTCCAATTCCTCGAACGCGACGCCGCGCGCAATAAGCTCGCCCGCGGCAATGGCGGTAAAGCCCGCGCCAAGCCCGATACTGAGCGTATCAATAATTATAACGTCGAGATTTTCGTTCTCACGCGCGACCGCGCTCACGTTATCGAACGTGCCGCTCAGTCCCGAAGAAATCGTGACGGCGACGACTTTTTCATAACCGTCCGCCACGACGCGCTCAAAAACCTCCGCAATCTCCTGCGGTGAGGGCTGGGACGAGGTTGGAATCTCCGTCGGCAGACGGCGATAGACCTCTTCGGGCTGAATGTCAATCTTGTCGCGATACGAGCCTTCCGAAAAGTTGATGGTCAGCGG
>JAISKH010000016.1 GCA_031261325.1 Oscillospiraceae bacterium | reverse complement strand
CCAATACAACGCTTGGAGCAACACTAGAATCAAAACGTGCCTCAATTTTCGCTCACCTTTGCAGCTTCTCGAAGCCGTTGGCTAATTTCTTTCACCGATCATTGACACCCGAACATTTATTTTCCGAAAAAATTTCAAATTAGGGCTTTACAAATGGGGAATCCTTTGCTATAATGAAACGCGCTTCAAAAACGGAAACAGGCGGTTGAAGCGCGACGACATGGGCTCGTAGCTTAGCTGGGAAAGCGCCGCGTTCGCAACGCGGAGACCGAGGGTTCGAATCCCTTCGGGTCCACCACGGTAATAACCCTAAATTGATAAACTTCGGTTTGTTGATTTAGGGTTTTACTTATGCCCTAAAAAGTGGCGTAGTTGCAGGGTTTATCGTGCATACCCGTTATAAGAAAGAACGCTGATTTTAGCTTCAAAGTTGAGCCGTATCAATTCGCGCATTGTAGCCGTTGTTTCGTTCGTTCCACTCGTCTTGGTTTTGGGCACTGTGGGCATTTTCGTAGATGGCTTTGCGGGAAAGCTCCCGTGCCACCTCGACCTCGCGCTCCAATTCCGCGAGCTCACGGGTGATGGCTTTGTAGTCGCAGAGCAGGGCATTTCCGGCGTACTTTTCTTGTGTGAGAATGCTGATTATGTTGGGACTCGGCTATGATGTTGTGGTCGGCTATGTGATTAGCCCGGATAATTTATCGCTTTATACAGGTGCATTAGCTCGATTCGGTATTGAACCGATATTCCGTGTCCTCGTTCCCAAAAGAAGCATATGTATAGCGCGTGATATTAGCAGAGAGTGTTGGACGGCGGGTGAAAAGTGGGTTGACTTGTGGTACGAGGAACAGCGGTCATATCTGTTGACGCACCCATCTATTTGCATCGACACCTCTGATGAACCCTTGGAGGAAACCTATTATAAACATTTTGAAAGCAGCGTAAAAGGGGGAGGTGCCGTATGAACCTACAAAAATCTATTGACTTCCTGTTGGAGAATGCCGGGCCGGTGATTCAATACCGCCTACGTAAGGAAATATTGCACGACCGCTCTCAAACGGAAGAAGAATATCTGCTAACGCAAATCTACCAAACGCCGCATTTTCAGGCGGTTCAACGCTATGCCAAGCCGAATGGCTATATTGGCAGCGGAGTGCATAGCTGGGGAAAATGGCGTGGGGAGATTTTACAAGAAACCTATTTACAAGACGGCGAAGCATCGGCGCGGTTGCTTGCTTATTATGCCGTGCCGAAAACGCACCCGCTTATTGCAAATTTTGTTTCTGCCATGCGGAATGAGGAAACATTGCGGCAAGAATTTTCCTATATTCCGCCTGAGATTCCTCGCTTTGAGACGCGCAATGTTGGACTGAAAAGTGGCGGCAGCTTGATGGTCATTCTCTATACAATGCAAGCTCTGCTCGGATATGGTGATGATTCGGAGCTTGATGCGTTCCGTGATATTTCCCTTGAAGCGTTTAAGAGCCTTTTGGGAATGAACGCGCTGTCGGACATCACCAAAACCCGCCAAAGCAAATCCAAAACCAATTGCCCTTATGTGGAAGCGGACACCTATTTGCCCTGCTCCTATCACCTTACAACCCTTGCATACACCGAATATGTGGATGTGCGGTTGGAACCCGATTATAAGCGCAAATATGCCCTTGAATGCGATTTTACATTCTGGGCAGTTCGATTTTTGTCATCGATATAAAATTGAGACATCAAATATTTCAGAAAGGAATCGCTGAGTATGCAAAAAAGCGGCTATATAAAAACACTCACAACTTCAATCGAACGGGATTTAACCGCTGAACTGAGCCCCGACACCATAGCCCGGCGAAACTTTCTCTCTGTCAGTCAGCTTTACCGGGATTTTTATGCCTACACCGGGCATTCCATCAAGGAATACATCCGCAAACGCCGTATTTCCAACGCTTGCGAAAAGCTGCGCTGTTCAGATACGCCACTTGCCATTATCGCCGAGGAAAGCGGGTGCCGGACGCAACAGGCTTTTTGTAAGCTTTTCAAAAGCATTGTGGGGTTAACCCCGATGGAATATAAGCAAAGCGACAGCTATTATTACTTTTACCCGTTTCCGGCGGATGAAATCAGCCTTGCCGTTAAGGTTGGCACAGAAACAATCCCGGAATGCACCACACAGCGATTTTATGATTCCTGCTTGCTTGGCATTGAAGATAAAGCCATTGCCGCCCTTGGTGAAATCAATGGACGCGTATTCGGCAGAAACGGCAAACAAATCGGAAGCCGCCTTTGCTATGAAGTGATGCTCGGCACGGACACGCCCGGCAGCGCCGCAACCTACGCCACATGTACGGTGAATTATAAGGAACAAGATATCAATGACGGCTGGAATTATCTTTACAACATCTGGCTGCCCGGCAGTATGTTCGAGCAATCCGACAGCGGCTATTTTGAGGAATATCTATTCCGAAACGGCAAAAATCCGCATGGTGGGAAACCCTATAAATTGAAGCTCTATCTTCCCGTTAAAAAGCGCCGTGCGGCACAGCATTTCCGCATATTGCAAGAGCCTGAAAAAGCGTTTGTGGCTGCGCGGGCAAGCGGTCACAACGCAGAACACAAAGCCTCAAAAGCGGTGATGGATTTTTTGCAGGCGCATTATCCGTTGTTAATTCGCAATGCTCGGCATTTTTATGTCAGTGTGAGCGGCGGTACATACACCTGCGGCGTGGAATGCGGCGGTGAATTTTCGCTTCCGGCAGAAAGCGGGTTGGAAATTTTACATCTTCCCACCGGGCAATATGCAGTGCTGCCGGACGATTGCTTGGGCGATATTCGTGTGGGTGCAGACAAGATAACGCGCTGGCTGCAAAACAACAGCATACAACATAAGGATGAACCGATTTTTGCGGTGTATGAAGCGCCGAACGGCCACTATGATACCGACAGCGTTCGGATGATGTTGTACAAAAAACTGAAAGATGACAAAAACGGATAACACGAACCGTCGTGATTCTGATAAAATAGAATTGCTGCTTACAGTAGCAAATATAACAATGAGGTGAACTTTTATGAGTGATAATACCGCAAAGAAAATCGAACAGGTCCCGGAAAGCTATAGCCCAAAGCTGAAGCCTACAATTCTACAGATGGCATCAACCGTTGCGTATGCCTCCGACACCATTGCCGACCCATTTGCTGGCGGCGAACCGCCCCGCACCTCCAACCGCATTTTGAATTATCGCCGAATCCAAAACTGGGAGAACTATTTTCTTTGCTCGGCAATTTGCTCGGTGGGCAAGGCGGTGGGAGCGGAAACGGAAATCGCCATAGAAATAGATACCAGCCATTATGCGGATTTTCATTTTTATTCCGCATTCACGGGCGATATGTTTACCTATTTATATTCCCAAAAGAAGGGTAACCCTGACGGACTGCAATGCGACAGCGGCGTGACCAATTACTTTTTTGTGCCGCAGGTGGTCAAGCGGGCATATGCCGCTTTTGGCTACGACTGCGTGTATCTTTCCACGGCACAAATTAAGAAAGACTTCCGCACGGCGATGAACGCAATCAAAGCCTCGGTTGACAAGGGTATTCCGGTTTTAGCGTGGGGCATGGGCAATGTGACATCGCATGATGGAAGCAGATATGGCATGATGCCGGAGGGCAGCCTCATCGGTGGGTATGACGAGGGCGATGTGCTGTATGTGAATTTATATCCCGGTGCAGAGCGTTTTCCGGAGGGTTATGTTGATGAATACGGCTACTCCGCAATTACCAATGGGCTTGACACCACAAAGGGCATCTTTTTCGTGGGCGAGTCTATCCCCAAAACGGACAAGCGGCAGGTCTATCAAAATGCGATTGATTCCATTCCCGCCTTTTTGACCCTCTTGCCCGCTGAAAATGAGTCCGGTGCTTATGTTTTCGGCAAAACCGCATTTGAAACATGGGCGGATACGTTGGAAACCGACATTTATTTTGAGGGCAAGACAGATGATGAATTGAACGGAATTTGCTGGAATCTGCATTGTGCTCCATATTGCTGTGTTTGCACAAGCTCTGCGGATAAATTCTTTGCACACGCTGTAGAAGAATATCCCGATTTGACGATGGCCGCAAAGCTACTGCCGCTTTATCAAAAAATGGTGGCTTACAAAGATAACATTTGGGCACTGCACGGCGATTTCTTTCCGCCTATGGAGAAATTCCGCACACATGAGTTCCGTGCGCAGATTGCCGCTGTTCTGCGAAAAATGGGCGGCGTGTGCGATGAAATTTTGAGTGCGTTTGAGGAGGGAGCAAAATGAATACAGTAAAGAAAATTGCGTTTGAATCCCTGCCGCAGAGTTTTTCGCCTAACACCTTACCCGAAATATTAAAGCTGGCGAAGGCAATCACTGGCAACGCCGCTCTTGTGTATGAGCGGCAAAGCAAGCCGTTTTTCATGGAAACCGACAGGCTGATTGTTCGTCATTTTATGGCGGAGGACGGCAAGGCGTTTTTTGCGTTGGCGATTGACCGTATGAACTCGCCTATGCAACCGTTTGACGAGCAATGGCCGACTGATTTAGAAAGCTGCAAAGGCGCAACAGAATATCTTGCCGGGGAGGACGGCATCTTTGCGGTTTGCTTGAAACCATCTATGAAGCTGATTGGGACTGTTTTGTCAAGGTCTTTTTCCGGGGTAGGGAAAAAGTTTTCACAAAAACCTTGTAACCCGCGCCGTTTTAGAATTTTGGTGGTTGTTTTTATCGTCAGAGTGTGTTATAATGGAATTGCGAATAAACGAACAATTTGGAATTTGGAGGGGTGCAGGAATGCTCAAGAAATATAAAATTGGCTTTGACATATGGGGTTTGGTATTGTTTTTAATTATCATGATACCAAATTTTATTTGGTTCACAGTTCCAGCCCCAAAGGACATATTAAGAGCCGAGTCGGTTACGATGGCACTTGACACGATAGCTTCTATATGCCAAGTGCTGATGATAATTGCATTATGTTTTTTTCTCAATCGAAAGCGGAAAAGGCTCGCTTTCACACCTCCGGTTATTGCAATGATAATCTGCTGCCTGTTGTATTTTATGAGCTGGGGATTTTATTATATTGGAATAACAAATGCACTTGTGGTGTTGGGATTGACAGTACCGCCCTGCTTGGCGTTTTTGTCCTTTGCGATTGATAGAAAAAATATGATTGCGGCTGTTCCAATTATCATTTTTACCGTGTGCCATTTGATATATGGAATTGTGAACTATATCGTTTGATAAATTCCAGTTTGTCGAGAACCTTACCTGCGGAGAAAAGATAATCCTATCCCCGCAGGTCGTTCCGTAATTTTTGTAGGAACTCTTGCGACTATGTATCCAATCCCTCCAAGTATCCATTTTGAAATTGGACACAATGGAGAGATTGGATATGTGTTTCCAAGACCTTTTACAAAACCGCAACGCCGTGAATTACGTTGCCGTACCGCCCGTCGTGCTTGACTGTGAACCGCTTTAGCTGCTCGGTCAACCACGCAACACCCTTTGTCAAGTTTGCGGCATGCCCTTGGACGATGAGGGAAATTACAGCAAGGAAGCAGATAGCGTTGTAAACGATAAATATTGCAAGTGGTGTTACCATGACGGCGGTTTTCATATTGCAGATACAGTTGAGGAACTGATTGAAAACATTTTGCCATATCAAAATTGTGGAACACCTGATGAGATGCGGGCATTTTTGCGTAATCAGTTGCCACAGTTGGAGTATTGGAAAGAAAAATGAATCTTCTGACGGCTTGCGTGCTGTATGCATTTGTTATCAATTCTGTGTGGTCAATGCACCACGGAGCGTTTGATTGGGTGCAGTTTTGTACCAATCAGACGCTCTATTTGTTTGCTTGTTTGTTTGTATTGCCGACGCTGAAGCGAAAGCCCCCGCCGTTTGGCGGGGGCTGCGGTTTTATTTTGGGGTCGGTTACTTCTTTAGCGGCAAAACTTGCGCCGAGTTAGCTGTTTTTGATGACCAATCCGTCCAGAAGCGCGGCAACATCCTCGCAGTTGTCGATAACGTCCTCCATTGTGTCAAAAATTTCTTTCCACTTCATCAGCTCAATCGCGTCCTTCTCGTGCAGGAACATTTCTTTTATGATTCCGCGATATGTTATATCGCCCGACTCCTCAACGCGGTTGACTTTTACGACAAGCTCTGTGATGTTTTTGGAGTTTTTGAAACGCGGAAACTCGGAGACGAGCGCGCTGAGTGCCTGACATGCCTCGTGAATGAGCAGGGACATTGTTTTCGCCTCGGGCTTTACGACCTCGATTGACATTACGTCGAACATGTTTGACACGTCCTCAATGGAGTCCGTAATGTCGTCCAAGGCGTTGGAAATTTGGACTATGTCCTCGCGGTCAATCGGAGTTACAAAGGAGCGGTTAAGCTCGCGCATCAGCTCGTGCAGGCACATGTCCGCCTGATGCTCCGTGGCGTGAATCTCCTGCGCCTTGGTGTGAATGTCGGTGTAATCCTCAAGCATCGCCACAAGTTGCGCGGCGGATTTTTCGCACAGCTCCATCTGTTTTTCAAACTGCTCAAAGTAATTATAGCTCTTCTTTGCCATCGCTTAAACCTCGCTTTCTTCTTTAGAATATGTTAATAAACAATTTTGTCATTAAATACGCGATGAGTCCGCAGCCGGGGAAGGTCAGTATCCACGCGAGCACCATTTCTTTGACGATGCGCCAGTCAACCGAGCTGACGCGCTTTGCCGCGCCGACGCCCATTATCGCGGTGGTTTTCGTGTGCGTCGTTGACACGGGGATTCCGAGCAGGGACGACGCGAACAGGCAGAACGCCGCGCTTAAATCGGCGGAGAAGCCTTGGTAACGCTCGAGCTTTACCATGTCCATGCCGACCGCTTTGATAATCCTCATTCCGCCGACGGAGGTGCCGAGACCCATGATTAGCGAGCACATAATCATTACCCAGAGGGGAATGTCGAAGCTGCCGCCGAGGTTGCGTTCCACCATGCCGTTGTAGAACAGCGTGAGCATGAACACGCCCATGAACTTTTGCCCGTCCTGCGCGCCGTGCAGGAATGCGTTCGCGGCGGCGGAAAACGCCTGCCCGACGGTGAAGAAATGGTTCGCGGTTCGTCGGCTGACGTGCGCGAAGATTTTTTGTATCAGCTTTGCGACACCGAAGCCGCCGCCGAAGCCGATTACAGAGGAGATTACAAGCCCAATCAGCACCTTGTTCCATTCCGTCATATTGATTGCGCCCGTGCCGCCCATTGCGAGCGCGGAGCCTGTTATGCCGGCGATTAGGGAGTGGCTCTCGCTCGTCGGGATTCCGAAGTACCACGCGCCGACGGACCACACGACGATAGAAAACAACGCGGCGGCAAGCGCAATCTGCGCAACCTCGCGTCCGCCGTTGGCACCGTCAAAGCTGACCATATTGCTGATGGTTTCCGCGACCTCCGCGTTGATAAACGTCATCACCAGCACGCCGAGAAAGTTGAGAATGACCGCCATTGTTATGGCGGTTCGCGGGCGCAGTACCCGAGTGGATACGGCGGTGGCTATGGCGTTCGGCGCGTCGGTCCACCCGTTGACAAAGATAACGCCCAGCACTAATACTCCTGTAATAATAAGGGATATTGACAATAGACTCACCCGCCTTTTTGTGCAGTATTATAAGGTTTTCCGAGGGATTTCGCTTCATATCGAAACGAAAGGTTTGTCCGCACACGTGCATTATAATATATCGCGGTGCTATTTGCAACCTATTTTTTGTCCCGCGCGTTATTTGACGGGCGACGGATTGTGGGCGGGAGTTTTAACGCCGACTGCGGAGCGTGTCTTATAATCACTATTTATAAACAGAAAACACGGCGACCGAATTTTACGGTTTGCCGTGTTTTAAGTAGTCTTTTTAGTTGTGAATCGCAATTATTGAACAATATTATAAGCACTTTTGCGTATGTTATATGCTGCTTTCGATTGACTGGAGCGGTTAGTTCATAAATTTTGAACTACTCGTCTTTTACCATGCTCAAGCCCACTTTTCCGCGCTCTTTGTCGAGCGACACGACCCAGACGCGCACGGTGTCGCCAACGGCGGCAACGTCTGACGGGTGACGCACGAATTTGTCGCTCATGCGCGAGATGTGCACCAATCCGTCTTGCTTTACGCCGACGTCAACGAACGCGCCGAAGTCCACGACGTTGCGAACCGTTCCGGTCAATTCCATTCCGATTACAAGGTCGTTGAAGTCGCGAACCTCGCGGCTGAACACGACTGTCGGCGCGTCCTCACGCGGGTCGCGCGCGGGCTTTTTAATTTCGGAAATGATGTCGCGCAGCGTGGGTAAGCCGATGTTAAGCTCGGTTGCAAGCTCTTGCAGGTTCGCGCCGAGACGCTGCTCAATGTCGGCAACGCCGCCGCCCGCGAGTTCCTTGTCCTTAACGCCCGCGCGCTTTAGAAGCTCCGCCGCGACGGAATAGGATTCGGGGTGAACGGACGTTGCGTCAAGCGGGTTTTTGCCGCCCGCGACGCGCAGGAAGCCCGCGCATTGCCCGAACGCCTTGTCGCCGAGCTTCGGCACTTTTTTCAGTTGGCGGCGGTCGGTGAAGCCGCCGTTTTCCTCGCGGTAGGCGACGATGTTTTTCGCGATTGCGGCGTTAACGCCCGCGATGTAGGTGAGCAGCGACGCTGACGCGGTGTTCAGGTCAACGCCGACGCGGTTGACGCAGTTTTCGACCACTCCCGTAAGGGATTTTTCGAGCAAGCCTTGGTTAAGGTCGTGCTGATACTGCCCGACACCGATGCTTTTCGGCGGGATTTTCACAAGCTCCGCGAGTGGGTCCTGTAGTCTGCGCCCGAGTGACATTGCGCCGCGCGTCGTCACGTCAAGCTCGGGGTATTCCTCGCTCGCGAGTTTGGACGCGGAGTATACCGACGCGCCCGCTTCGTTGACGATTGTGTACTTGACTTGCGGCGCGGCGCGATGCAGGAACGCGGCGACGACCTCCTCCGTCTCACGCGAGGCGGTGCCGTTGCCGATGACGATTACGTTGATTTGGTGCTTTTCTATGAGCTTTTGCAGCATTTTTTCCGTTCCCGCGACGTCGTTTTTCGGGGCGGTCGGATAGATTGTCGTGTAGTCGAGCAGTCTGCCCGTTTCGGAGAGGACGGCGACCTTGCAGCCCGTGCGGAACCCGGGGTCGATTGCTATGACGCGCGCGCCCGCGACGGGCGGGGTCATGAGCAGATTTTCGGTGTTTTTCGCGAAGATTTTGATTGCGTCAGTCTCGGCGCGCTCGGTTAGTGCCGTGCGCAGCTCGCGCTCCAGCGACGGGGCTATCAGGCGTTTGTAGCTGTCGGCAACTGTCGTTTGCAGGAGGACGGCGAAGATGGAGTTTGGATTTGTGATTACGTCTTTTTCAATGCGCGCAGTGAAAAAATCCGAATCGGTTTGCACTTTTACGCGGAGCTTTTTCTCGTTTTCGCCGCGATTGAGCGCGAGGACGCGGTGGTTCGGGATTTTCGCGAGCGGCTCTGTGTATTTGTAGTACGTCTCGTAGACGGTTTTCTCGTTCGCGTCCGTGGCTTCGCTGACGAGCGCGCCGCGAATGCGCGTTAGGTTTCGGAGGGCGGCGGTGAGGTCCGCGTCGTCGGCTATGCGCTCGGCGATGATGTCGCACGCGCCGGAGATTGCGTCGGCGGCGGTATCAACGCCAAGCTCGGGGTTAACGAACGGGGCGGCAAGCTCCGCGACGCTACCGCTTGTTAGCCGCTGCGCCTGAATTGTGTCGGCGAGGGGTTCCAAGCCGCGCTCTCGCGCTTTGGAGGCTCGGGTTGCGCGCTTTTGCTTGTAGGGCTTGTACAAGTCCTCAACGCGTTGCAGTACGGCGGCTTTTTCTATTTCGGCGGTCAGCTCGGGCGTGAGCTTGCCCTGCTCTTCAATCAGGCGCAGAACCTCAGCTTTGCGCGACTCAAGGTTTTTCAGGTACGTCAACCGCTCGTCAAGGTCGCGCAGTACCGTGTCGGCTATGCCGCCCGTCGCTTCCTTACGGTAACGGGCGATGAACGGGATTGTGTTGCCGTCGTCAATCAGCGCGACGGTCGCGGCGACTTGCGCGGCGGTGAGGTTAAATTCGGCGGCGAGCGCGGCGGGTATATTCATAGGTTGCTCCTTTACTTTATGTATACAAAATCTGTCAGTCCGTCGGGGTCAATGCCGTTGCGGCGGAAGCCGAGGGCGGCGAATAGCGCCGCGCTGTGGGGGTTGTCCGCGTCAATGTAGGCGTGGACGGCGGTGCCGTTGGGGAGTTGCTTCAGGGCTTCGGCGACGACGCGTTTGCCGTGACCGCGGTTGCGTTGTTTGGGGTTTATCAGGATTGAGACGCCGGCGGAGTTGTCGTCATAGGTTTCGACTGTCGTCATGCCGATTGCGAGGTTGCCGTCTGTGGCGAGCTGTGACTTGTGGTTGGGCGCGTCTTTTGTGTTCGCGAACCACGCTTCTAGGGGCAACATTCCGCCGAGACGCTTGGCGGTTTCCACGTCGGAAAACCAGTTTTGCAGGGTTCGCAAATCGGGCGCGGCGAGGGGGCGCAGGTGAATTGTCACGGCGTAATCTCCTTGTGCGATTTTTGTATATGTTACCATAAATTTCGGGTTTGCGCAATGTTTGGGCGGGGGTTTCGTTGCAAATGCGGCGCGCTGACGGTTTGTCGTCAGTACGCCGCATTTGCGTGATGTTTCGTTGCCCGAGCTTGCGACGGTTAGTCTTGTTTGTCGGTTGCGGCTTCCGCGCGTGTTGTGAGGGTGAGGAAGCGCGGGTTGGTGCGCAGCGGGGCGTAAGCTTCGTTGTTTTTGAGGTTGAAAAGCAAGCCGCCGATTGCGGTGCCGCTCCAGTTTGACTGCTTTTCCGCCTTTACGCCGTTCATCAGCGGCGACGAATACACCGCGTCGGCACCGTAGGAATCGAACTTGAGCGCGTGGTCAACCGCTTTTTCGAGGTGAGAAATTGCCTCGTCGTACCGCTCAAGCTGTGTGAGCAAACGCGCGATTTGCTCGTTGTTTGTGTACGCCGCGTAGTTTCTGAAGTACAGTTCTTCGCCGTAGATTATTGATTGAAGCTGCAAGAGCTGCTTGTGGAGCAGGATTTTCTCTTCCGGCGGGAGGTCGTTTTCGGGGTTGTAGCCCTCCATATCCGCGAGGTCTTGAATACTGTCCGCGAGCACGTCGAACAGCCGATTTATGCTGTCGCGGGCGAAGTCAATCTCCGCTTGACCGTCGCTTAGCCATCTCGCGGCTTGCCGTGTGTTCTCAACGTCCGGCAGATTTTTCGCGGCTTCACGCGCGGCGGACTTGTTGCCGCCGTGAAAGTTCGCGTATACGATAAGACAGGTCGCACGAAGCTTGAGGTTCAGGTCGTTCGTTTCCTCCGCGATTTTCGCGGCGAGCTCTATCGCGTCCTCCCACTTGCCCTTGTGGTGCAAGGCGGCCGCCAGTTTATACCGCAATTCGGCGGTGCCCGGGAACTCGCGGCACATCTCGCGCCCGCGCGCAATCAGTTCGTCAAGCTTCCACACTTGCATCAGCGCGTCTAACTCGTTGATGAACGCCTGAATTTTTTCCTTTGCGCGGGATACGTCTACGCCGAGCAGCTCGTCCGTTGTTACCGCGAAGAAGTTCGCGATTGAGGGAATTATTTCGAGGTCGGGGTAGCCCGTGCCTGTCTCCCACTTGCTGATTGTCTGCGGCATGACGCCGAGCGTCGCCGCCAGTTCGTCCTGTGTGAGGTCGCGCTTGCGGCGCAGGCGTCTGATGTTCTCCGCGATGTTGATTGTCATTGTGATTACCGCCTTTTGTTTTAGTAGTGAACGGCCGTTCCCGAGACAATGGTAACATAGTTCGGGAGGGTTGACAATAACGCCGTTGGGGAGAAAATAACAACGATTCGGCGAGTTTAGGGATTGAATATTCAAGGTTGCGGGTTGCGGCGCGCTGTGATACAATGTTTGCAATTTAGCGTTACTTATATTAAAGGGGGAATTACGATGACTGAGAAAGCTTTACCGTACATTTTGGAGAACTTTCCCAAGGGGCGCGCGGTTGTTACTTACGACGCGAACACGGAGCTTTCGCCGGAGAAGCATTACGTGCTGATTGAAGCGCCCGCAAGCTCTTGGGAGGTCACGCCTAAGCTGCAGGCGTTGGGGTTCAAGGCTTACGAGGATTACTACGACAAGACGGCTCCGCACATGTGGGGGCTGCCGATTGACTGGGAATACCGCGGGACACGAATCGGTAAGTGCACGTTTTTCGGGCTTGGCGCGCTTTCCGCGAATTTGGAGATGTCTATTGGCATGTTCTTCACGTCCCTCGGGCGGTTCTGCTCGATTAACGAGACGGCGTTCTTTCAGCACAACCACCCGATGAACATGATTGGTACGGGGCGGTTTCAGCAGAAGTTCGCGTTTGAGAAGCAGATGAAGTACTTTGCGCGGGCGAAGGAGGACCCGAACGTGAGCAACCCTTCCGAGAAGCTGACTATCGGCAACGACGTTTGGATTGGCGCGAACACGTTTATCAACACGAGTAAGTGCTCCGTCATCGGCGACGGGGCGATTATCGCGGCGGGCGCGGTTGTTAACGCCGACGTGCCGCCTTACGCGATTGTCGCGGGCGTGCCGGGTAAGGTTAAGAAGTATCGGTATTCGCCGGAGCAGATTGAGGTGCTTTTGCGCGTCAAGTGGTGGGATTGGGACGACGCGACGCTCGATGAGAACGCGGAGCTGCTGATGAATCCCGAGTTGTTTTTCGAGCGGTTTAAGTAGAACGTTGCATTCGGAACCGATTATTGGCTGCCGCCGCTTGAGTGAGTTCAAGCGGCGGCGAGTTTTTATTTTTTGGATTTATGTGCACAGCTCCGCCATGTTGCAGGGGATTACGCGGCGCAGGTCTTGGGGCGAAAGCTCGACCTGACAGCCGATTTTGCCCGCGCTTATGCAGATGGATTCGAGGGTTTCGGCGGAGACGTCAAGCGTGGTTGTGAGCTGCTTTTTCATGCCGATTGGGGAGCAGCCGCCGTGTATGTAGCCCGTCAGCGAGAGTAATTCCTTGGATTTTATCATTTCGACGGACTTTTCGCCGACGCTTTTCGCGGCTTTTTTCAGGTCAAACTCGCGCGTTACGGGGACTATGAACACGTAGTGCCCGCCGGATTTGCCGACGGCGACGAGCGTTTTGAACACTCGGGCGGGTTCCTGACCAAGCACCGCCGCGACCTCCATGCCGCTGACGGCTCCCGTACCGACGTAGTTGTGGCTTTTGTACGCGACGCGCTTTTGGTCGAGCAGGCGCATTACGTTTGTTTTTTCGTCCATTTGCGGCTCCTTTGTATTATTGCGTTTTCAGAGATTTTATGTTACCACAGATTTGCGCGATTTTCAATTACGTTTGCGCGACAAAAAACCTTGAAAGTTGCCCCAACATTTTCTTTGTTTCCGCTACTTGTATAGCGAGGTACCTCATTACGGCGAATAAATTGCGAGGACGGTGATTGCTGTCGAACTGAATGACGCGCTCGTTGCGCGATACGCGAAGAAGATTATGGGGTTCGCGTACTCTAAGGCGCGGGATATTACGCTTGCGGAGGACTTGTCGCAGGAGATTTTGCTGTCGTTGACAGGCTCTCTGCGGCGGTACGACAGCATTGCGGACTTGGACGGCTTTGTGTACACGCTGTGCTGCTACACGTGGTCTAACTTCGTGCGGGCGAACAAGCGGCATTGGCGCAACCTCGGCATTGACGCGATGCGGGAGCTTTCGGGCGCGGGCGACCCCGCGCGGGACGCGGAGCAAGCCGACACGATGGCGCGGCTCGGGCGCGAGATTTCGTATTTGTCCGCGCTGCACCGACGGATTACGCTGCTCTATTGGTTCGACGGCAAGACGGGCGCGGAGATTGCGCGCGAGCTTGGGATTCCGCACGCGACCGTCCGTTGGCACATCGGGGAAATTAAGAATAAACTGAAGGTTGGGATTGAAATGGCTGACAATATAAGTTACACGCCGCAAAAGCTGACGGGTGCGATTGACGGCGGCACCACGCCGGAGCACAACATTGCGGGGCTGGGCGAGGACAGGCTTGTGGACAACATTCTGCTCGTGTGCTACGGCGCGCCGCAGACTATCGAGGAGATTGCGCGGCGGCTCTCCGTCGCGGCGGCGTACTTGGAGTACCACATTGAGGAGCTTGTGTTTATGGACTACCTCAAGGTTGTGAACAAAAACAAGTATCAGACGACGTTTTTCATCTCGCGGGAGCGTTACGACGTGCTCGAGACGCTGCACGCGAACCGCGAGCTGCCGCCCTATGCCGAGCGGATTTACAACGCGTTTGCCGCGCGGTATGAGCGCATACGCGACATCGGGTTTTTGGGCAGCGAGTTGGGTCGCGACTTCGTGCTGTGGGCATTAATGTCGCTGACAATCATTCGGCTGTACTACGCCTCGATTACCGCCGTGTTGGAGCGGGCGGGAAGTCACTTGGCGCACGACTATTACCCGCACCGCAAGGACGGCTCGCAGCATTGGGTCAACACGCGGCTCGTTGAGGACGAGTGGTATGACACGCAGACGGAGTTCACGGCGGAGGAAATCGCGGTGCATAAGAACAGCAAAGCCGCCGGGATTTGGTCGAACGACCATGAGCTTGGCGGAGGGGTTACGGCGAACTCTGTTGCCGTTATGGGACGGTGGAAGCTGAACCGCGGGCTGAAGCTTGAGTTTCCGAACGTCGTTGAGTTGGCGCGGATTGCGCAGATAATACGGTCGGGTGAGGAACCGAACGAGTACGACAAGCTCGCAATCGCGAATCAGGTGAAGTGGGGCTATGTGAGCGTCACGGACGGGAAGCCGCAGATGCTGATTCCGTTCTTTAATGAAGAGGAGGATAAGCAGCTCACGGAGATACTCGACGAGATTGCGGCGGAGCTTGGGGAGGACATGTTCGTGGAATACATAGAGGGCGTGGGGCGGCTGTTTGAGTCGGAGATTCCGACGTTCTTGTCGGAGGACGAGCGGCTGTACGTTAAAACCTCGCGCTTTTCGTCGGTTCACCACACGGTGCTGTATCTGCTGGAGGATATGGGGTTGTTGCGCTCGCCGACGGACGATGAGGCGAAGCGGCTTGCAACCGTCGTGTTTTGCAGCAAGAAAGCGGAGTGAGGTTGCGCCCCTGACGGGTTACTGCGTCGGGGGGCGTTTTGGCGGCGCGGGATTCTACTATTCGTAGAATAATTCTCAACAACGCGGTTATTGCGGTTTTGCGCGGTTGGGTGCATACTGGGATTACAAACGAAAGGGAGGTCACATTATGAACATCGGTAACAACCTGCGCCGTTATCGGCGCGAGCGCGACATGACGCAAGAGGACCTCGCGAACGTCCTCGGCGTGTCGTTTCAGTCGGTTTCCAAGTGGGAGCGCGGGGACGGGTACCCCGACATTACGCTGCTGCCCGTGATTGCGCGGTTCTTTAAGGTCAGCGTGGACGAGCTTTTGGGTATGGACGAGGAGCATATGTGGGAGGAAATTTCGGAGGTTCAGCGCGAGTATTGGCGGCGGCGCAACGCGGATACCGCGGAATATGAGGCGGGGAGCGCGGCGGCTCTCGACCACGGCTCCGCCGCTTATCGCGACGCGCTAAAGAAGTACCCGAACAACTTGTATTTGATGCGGGAGTTCGCCCGTTCGCTGGACGGGTATCGCGGCGAGGAGCAGTTAAGTCCCGGGTGCTTGGAGGAAGCCGTCGGCGTATACGAGCGCATACTGGCTTATTTCACCGACATTGACACGCAGATTGAGACGCGCTCGGAATTGGCTTACGCTTACTTCCGTCTCGGACAGCGCGAGCGCGCGGTTGAGGAGACGCAAAAGCTGCCGAGCGACACGCGAGCTTACAAGATGGCACTCATCACGCGCGGCGAGGAGCAGATTCGGAATATTCAGAGCTATTTGGCGCAATGCCTGTACGAGGTGTTTGCGATAACGAGATTTGCCGCGCCGAGGGATACTTATGTTTTTGACGTTGACGACGACGTGTTCGGGTACACGAACGCGGAGCGGATTCGGATACTGCAAATCGGCGTTAACGCGCTTGAGCTGTTGATTGACGAGGGGGATACGGTGCCCGTGCTGCCGATGCGCGTCGGGTATTACTACCGCTCAATGGCGGAGCTGTCGCTGATGGACGGCGAGGTTGAGCGGGCGCTCAATTACTTGGAAAAGGCGGCGGATTACGCGATTATAAACGACACAGGGCGATTCTCCGGCGGCGCGCCGACGACTTCGGTTCTGCGCAACCGCTGCGGCGCGGTTCCGATTGGCGACGGTTATACGGCGACTGCGGATTTGTATGGGCGGCTGGTCGGATTTGGCGAGGATTCGGGCGAGGAAACGCGCGCGCGTGAATGGGGGTTGCTGAAGCCGATAAGCGAGCACGCGAGGTATAGGGCGATTGTCGCGCGGGTGGAGCCTTACGCAAAGGCTGTGATTGCGGAAAACGACGCGCTGAGAAAGTCGCTGAACGAATAGCGAATGCCCGCCGAAAGGCGGGCTTTTTCGTTCGTAAATTAAATCGCAAATATCTGTTGAAGTCGCAGACACAATATGATATTATAAAATCCCTTGGTCGGGCGGGGCGTTTTTTAGGTTAAGCCCGCGCGGTTTAGGGAAGTGCGAGTTTTTTGCGGCGGCTTACGCGTTATTTGCTTTTTGAGAGGGGCAACCGGATTTGGAAAACACTTTGCGGCTGTATGGCTTTAATAATCTTACCAAGTCGTTCAGCTTCAACATTTACGACGTTTGCTACGCGAAAACGCCGCGGGAGCAACAGGACTATATCGCGTACATCGACGAGCAGTATAATTCCGAGCGTTTGACGAGTATACTCTTTACGCTGACGGATATGATTGGCGCGCGCGTTTTGAACGTGTCAAAGCAAGACTATGAGCCGCAGGGAGCGAGCGTCGTCCTGCTGCTGGCGGAGGACAGCCGTTTTCCGCCGACCTCCGAGACGGTCGCGGCGCACTTGGACAAGAGCCATATTACGGTGCACACGTATCCCGAGTATCACCCCGAGACGAGCATCGCGACGTTTCGGGTGGACATCGACGTTGCGACGTGCGGGGAGATTACGCCGCTGCGCACGCTTGATTATTTAATCGGGAGCTTTGACTCCGACATTATCACGATGGACTATCGCGTGCGCGGGTTCACGCGCGATGTTGACGGGAAGAAGCTGTTTATGGACCACCAAATAACCTCGATTCAGGATTATGTGGACAGCAACACGCTGGCGCGGTACGACGCGATTGACATTAACGTGTATCAGTCGAACATTTTCCACACGAAGATGATGATAAAAGAGGTGGATTTGCAGAATTACCTCTTTAACGCGGACGTTTACGAGCTGCTGCCCAAGACGCGGCTGCAAATTACGAACAGTCTGCGACAGGAGATGATTGAGATATTCAGCGGCAACAACGTCTATGGAGGTTGAGGATTGAACCGTGACTTGCAGGCGCGCGCGCCTATTATGGACGCGCTTAACGAGTTTCTGACTATGCGGGTTGTGCCCTTTGACGTGCCGGGACATAAGCGCGGCAAGGGCAACCGCGAGCTTACGGATTTTCTCGGCGCGCGGTGCCTGTCGTTGGACGTTAATTCGATGAAGCCGCTGGACAATTTAGGGCACCCCGTTTCCGTTATTCGCGACGCGGAGGAGCTTGCCGCCGACGCTTTCGGCGCGGGGCACGCGTTTTTTATCGTCAACGGCACGACAGCCGCCGTTCAGACGATGATTCTTTTCGCCGTGCGGCGTGGCGACAAGATAATTTTGCCGCGCAATGTGCACAAAAGCGTTATTAACGCCCTCATTCTCTGTGGGGGCGTGCCTGTTTATGTGGACACGCACGTGCATGATAAGTTGCACATCGCGCTGGGTATGCGGACTGAGGAGTTAAAGCGCGTGATTGCGAAAAACCCGGACGCGCGCGCCGTGCTTGTCAACAATCCGACGTATTACGGGATATGCTCCGACCTGCGCGAGATTGTGCGGCTGGCGCATGAGAACGGTATGCTCGCGCTGGTGGACGAGGCGCACGGGACGCACCTTTACTTCGGCGAGGATTTGCCCGTGTGCGCTATGGCGGCTGGGGCGGATTTGGCGGCTGTGAGTATGCATAAATCGGGCGGCTCGCTTACGCAAAGCTCGTTTTTGCTGTGCGGAACTGGGATTGACCCCGAGGCTGTGCGGCAGACGATAAACCTGACGCAGACGACGAGCGCGTCATATTTGCTGCTGTCAAGTCTGGACATTTCGCGAAAGAAGCTCGCGCTTGAGGGCGTTGAGATTTTTCGGCATGTTTCGGAGATGGCGAGCTACGCGCGGGCGGAGATTAACCGTATCGGGACATACTATGCTTACAGCCGCGAGCTTGTTGACGGCGTTGACATTTGCGACTTTGACGCGACGAAGCTCGCGGTCGCGACGGCGGGAACGGGGCTTTCGGGTATTGAGATATACGACTTGCTGCGCGACGAGTATGACATTCAGACGGAATTCGGCGACACGTCGAACGTGCTCGCGTATATATCCGTCGGCGACAGGCGGCAGGAGATTGAGCGGCTTGTGGGCGCGCTGTCCGAGATTTCGCGGCGGTTCAGGCGACCGGCGGAGGAGCTGCCGGCTTATCCGATGCCGCGGGCGGTCGTCCGCGCTTCGCCGCAGGAGGCTTACTACGCGGGCAAGGTTTCGCTGCCCGTGGGCGACGCCTTGGGGCGGATTTGCGGGGAGATTGTCATGTCTTACCCGCCGGGGATTCCTATACTCGCGCCGGGCGAGGAGGTCACGCAGGAGACGATTGACTACATTCGCTTCGCCAAGGAGCGCGGGTGTTCCTTGGGCGGGACGCACGACCCGACGGTCGCGAACATTCAAGTTTTGGCGTAATATAAAGGAGCCGCATATGGATTTATGGTTTTCGGAATATCACACGGACAACGTAAGGCTCTCGATTAGAGTGGACAAGCAGTTATACAGCGGGCAGAGTGAGTTTCAGCGCATCGACGTGTTTTCGTCGCCCGATTTCGGGCGGTTCCTGACGCTGGACGGTTACATGATGCTGACCGAAAAGGACGAGTTTATTTATCACGAGATGATAACGCACGTGCCGCTGGCGGTGCACCCGAACGTGCGCACCGTGCTTGTTATCGGCGCGGGGGACGGCGGAGTCGCGCGTGAGCTGCTGCGTTACGAGTCTGTCGAGAGGATTGACTTGGTTGAGATTGACGAGCAGGTCGTCAGCGTTTGCAAGGAGTTTTTCCCGTTCGCCGCCGCGAGCCTTGACGACCCGCGCGTGCACCTGCACTTTGAGGACGGTATGCGGTTCGTGCGCACGGTTGTGGACGAATACGACCTGATAATCGTGGACTCGACAGACCCGTTCGGTCCGGGCGAGGGGTTGTTTACGAAGGAGTTTTACGGCAACTGCTTTAAGGCACTGCACGAGGATGGGATTATGGTCAATCAGCACGAAAGTCCGTTTTATAAGAACGACGCGATTGCCGTTCAGCGGGCGCACAAGCGGATTGTTCAGAGCTTCAGCCTTAGTATGGTGTATCAGGCGCACATTCCGACTTACCCGTCGGGGCATTGGCTGTTCGGGTTTTCGACGAAGAAGTACCACCCGCTGAAGGATTTCCGCGGCGCGGAATGGAAAGCGCGCAACCTTAAAACGCGATACTACAACACGCAGTTGCATGTCGGGGCGTTCGCGCTGCCGAATTATGTGGAGGATTTGCTGAAAGACGTTGAGGAACTGCAATGAAGAGTTTTTCGGAGACTTTCTTTGCCTGCGAGAGCGATTATGACGACGCGGCGATTGTGATTTTCGGCGCGCCGTTCGACTCAACCACGTCGTTTCGACCGGGGGCGCGCTTCGCGAGCCGCGAAATGCGTTCGGAATCGTTCGGGCTTGAGACTTACAGCCCGTATCAGGACAGGGATTTGTCCGATTCGCGGGTGTTCGACAGCGGGGACTTGGAGCTGCCGTTCGGGAACGCGGCGCGCGCGCTTGAGTTGATTGAGGCGCGTGCGGCGGAAATTCTGGACGACGGGAAGCTGCCGCTGATGCTCGGCGGCGAGCACTTGGTGACGCTGGGGGCGTTTCGCGCGGCGAGTGCGCGGTATCCCGACTTGTGCGTCGTGCACTTCGACGCGCACACGGATTTGCGCGAGGATTACTTGGGCGAGCGGCTGTCGCACGCGACGGTTATTCGGCGGTGCTGGGAGACGGTCGGCGACGGGCGGATACACCAGTTCGGGATTCGCTCGGGCGAGCGGGCGGAATTTGAGTGGGCGAAGTCGCACACGGACTTGCATAAGTTCGGGTTTGACGGGCTTGCGGAGATTTTGCCGCTGTTGCGGGGGAAGCCCGTGTATTTCACGATTGACTTAGACGTGCTTGACCCGTCGGTTTTCCCGGGGACGGGAACGCCGGAGGCGGGCGGCGTTACGTTTATGCAGCTGCTCGGCGCGATGGAGAGCGTTTGCGGGCTGAATGTTGTCGGGTGCGACTTGAACGAGCTTGCGCCCGTGTATGACAGGAGCGGAGCTTCAACGGCGACGGCTTGCAAGGTGCTGCGGGAGCTGTTGTTATTTCTTTCAAAACAGGAGGAGTTTTAATGAGCAAGATTATGATAATCGGGGCGGGCGGTGTTGCCGGCGTTGCGGCGCACAAGGTGTGCCAAAACAGCGAGGTGTTTACGGAGCTGTGCATCGCGAGCCGCACGCAGAGCAAGTGTGACAAGCTGAAAGCCGACATTGAGCGGCGCGGCACTAAGACGAGGATTACGACGGCGCAGGTTAACGCCGACAACGCGGACGAGCTTGCCGCGCTGATTCGGATTGAAAAGCCCGTGCTTGTGCTGAACCTTGCGCTGCCGTATCAGGATTTGACGATTATGGACGCGTGCCTTGCGGCGGGCGTGCACTATGTCGATACCGCGAATTATGAGCCGGAGGACACGGCGAAGTTCGAGTACAAGTGGCAATGGGATTACCGCGAGCGTTTTGAAAAGGCGGGGTTGACCGCGCTGCTGGGCAGCGGTTTTGACCCGGGCGTTACGAGCGTGTTCGCGGCTTACGCGATGAAGCACCATTTCGACGAGATTCACTATATCGACATTCTTGACGCGAACGCGGGCGACCACGGTTATCCTTTCGCGACGAACTTTAACCCTGAGATTAACATTCGCGAGGTGAGCGCGAAGGGTAGTTATTGGGAAAACGGCGCGTGGGTCGAGACGGAGCCGATGGAGATTAAGCGCGTGTACAACTTCCCCGAGATTGGGGAGAAGGACATGTATTTGCTGCACCATGAGGAGCTTGAGTCGCTCGCGCTGAACATTAAGGGGATTAAGCGGATTCGGTTTTTCATGACATTCGGGCAGAGCTATCTCACGCACCTGAAATGCCTTGAAAACGTCGGCATGACGTCGATTGTGCCTATCGAGTACGAGGGCAAGATGATAGTGCCGTTGCAGTTTTTGAAAGCCGTGCTGCCTGACCCCGCGTCGCTCGGTCCGCGGACTAAGGGTAAGACGAACATCGGGTGTATATTCAGCGGAATTAAGGACGGTAAGCCGAAAACCTATTACCTTTACAATGTTTGCGACCACGAGGAGTGCTATCGCGAGGTCGGCTCGCAGGCGATTTCTTACACGACGGGCGTGCCCGCGATGATTGGCGCGATGATGCTTGCGACCGGGACTTGGACGGGCGCGGGCGTGTTCAACATTGAGGAGTTTGACCCGGACCCGTTTATGGACGCGCTGACGAAATTCGGGCTGCCTTGGCGGGAGTCGTTTGCGCCCGACCTTGTGGAATAGATGGGTATTCCGTTTGACGTGAACGCCGTGTCAACGCCGTCGTTCGTCGTTGACCGCGAGCGGCTTGTGCGCAATCTGGAGCTTTTGAGCGGCGTTCGGGAGCGTTCGGGGTGCAAGATACTGCTCGCGCAGAAAGCGTTTTCGATGTATTATTTTTACCCGCTGATAGGGGAGTACTTGGACGGCACGACAGCCAGCGGGCTTAATGAGGCGCGGCTCGGGTACGAGTACATGGGCGGGGAGACGCATGTATTCGCGACGGCTTATCGACCCGACGAGATTGCGGCGCTACCCGTGATTGCAAACCACATGGTGTTCAACTCGTTGGGGCAGTTTGAGCTTTACGGGCGATGGGCGGCGGACTTGGGTTGCTCCTGCGGACTGCGCGTTAACCCCGAGCTATCGACGCAGGAGCACGCGGTTTATGACCCGTGCTCGCCCGGCTCGCGGCTCGGGATTACGCGGGAGCAATTGGGCGAGACGCTGCCCGACGGCGTTGAGGGGCTGCACTTTCACACGCTGTGCGAGCAGGACTCGGACGCTTTGGAGGTCACGCTCGACGCTGTTGAGGAGCGGTTCGGCGACTTGCTGCGGCGCGTGAAGTGGGTGAACTTCGGCGGGGGGCACCATATTACGCGGGACGGCTATGACGTTGAGCGGCTTGTCGCGTGCGTTCGCCGCGTCAGCGAGCGGTATGGGGTTCAGGTGTATCTGGAGCCGGGCGAAGCCGTCGCGCTGAACGCGGGTTTCCTTGTCGCGACGGTGCTGGACATTACGCGCAATGGCGTGACTAACGTGATTTTGGACGCTTCCGCCGCGTGCCACATGCCGGACGTGCTTGAGATGCCGTACCGTCCGCCGATTTTCGGCGCGGGCGCGGCGGGTGAGAAAGCGCATACGTATCGGTTGGGCGGCCCGACGTGCCTTGCGGGGGACGTTATCGGGGACTATTCGTTCGATGAGCCGCTGAAAATCGGGGACAGAGTTGTGTTTGAGGATATGGCGATTTACTCGATGGTTAAGACGAACACGTTTAACGGCATTGGGTTGCCGTCGATTTACGCGAGCGAGGACGGGGCAGTTAAGCTTGTGCGCAGCTTCGATTATGAGGAGTTTGAGCGTCGATTGTGAGGTTTTGCAAAATAGTTTGAAAAATAATTCGGCAAAACCTATTGCTTTTTCGGCGGAAATTTGATAGAATATTACGGCTTGCCAAAGGCAGGTAATCCACACGGGGAACGATTTTCCGTCGGTTGCCGCGGCGTTTTTAATGTTGCGGTCGGCGGGGGAGTGGACAACCCCGGAGGTAAAAAACTAAATTAGGAGGACACAAAACAATGGCAGTAATTTCAATGAAGCAACTACTCGAGGCGGGCGTCCACTTCGGACACCAAACGCGCCGCTGGAACCCGAAAATGGCTCCTTACATCTACATGGAGCGCAACGGCATCTACATCATCGACCTGCAAAAGACGGTTAAGAAGCTGGAAGAGGCTTATAACTTCGTCCGCGCGACGAGCGAGGCGGGCGGTTCCATTCTCTTCGTCGGCACCAAGAAGCAGGCGCAGGACGCGGTTAAGGAAGAGGCGGAGCGCGTCGGGCAATACTTCGTCAACGCGCGTTGGCTGGGCGGAATGCTGACGAACTTCAAGACGATGCGCACGCGTATCGAACGCCTTGCGCAGCTGCGCAAAATGCAGGAGGACGGCACGTTTGACCTGCTGCCCAAAAAGGAAGTTATCAAGCTCTCGAACGAGATTATCAAGCTTGAGAAGTATCTCGGCGGCGTTAAGAACATGAAGAAGCTGCCCGCCGCGCTGTTTATTATTGACCCGCGCAAGGAGCGCAACGCCATTGCCGAGGCGCGCAAGCTGAACATTCCGATTATCGCAATCGTGGATACGAACTGCGACCCCGACGAGGTTGACTACATCATTCCCGGAAACGACGACGCGATTCGCGCGATTCGCCTGATTTCCTCCGCAATGGCGCAAGCCGTGCTTGAGGGTCGGCAGGGCAACGACATTGACAGCGCAAAGGACGGGGACGCGCCCGTGCCCGCGGCGGTCGCGGTGGCGGTTGAGCCTGTTGAAGCGGAAGCGGCGGCGGAATAAGACGGAATAATTACGACAGTAACTACGAAAGGAAGATTTATATATGGCATTCACAGCTGTAGATGTTAAGAATTTACGCGAGCTAACCGGCGTTGGCATGATGGACTGCAAAAAGGCACTCACGGAGTCCGACGGGGACGTTGACAAGGCAATCGACTGGCTGCGCGAAAAGGGGCTTGCCGCCGCGCAGAAGAAAGCGGGACGTATTGCCGCCGAGGGCGTTGCTCTCGCCGTGGTTATTAACGGCGTCGGCGTCATCGTCGAGGTCAACGCGGAGACCGACTTCGTGGCTAAGAACGAGAAGTTTATAGACTTTGTTAAGGGCGTTGCTCAAGCCGTCGCGCAGTCAAGACCGTCGGACGTTGAGGCGTTGCTTGCCGCCGAGTATCCCGGCGCGGGCAAGACCGTTCAGGAGCAGCTTCAGGAGATGATTCTCGTTATCGGCGAGAACCTTGCCGTGCGCCGTTTCGCGATTTACACGACGGGAATCAGTATTCCGTATGTGCACGCGGGCGGTAAAATCGGTGTTATTGTCAACCTTGCGGTTGACGGTATCTCGAACGACGACGCGATTGTTGAGCTTGGCAAGGACCTTGCGATGCAGGTTGCGGCTATGCGCCCGACTTACCTCGTGCCGGAGGACGTTGGCACGGGCGAGATTGACAAGGAGCGCGAGATTCAACTTGGGCTTGCGCTTGAGGAGAACCGCGCGAAGGGTCTGCCTGAGGACAAGTCGTTGCAGATTGCGCAGAAAAAGGTTGACGGGCGTATCGCGAAGTTCTATGAGGAGATTTGCCTGCTGAGTCAGCCGTTTGTCAAGGAGAACAAAATCTCCGTCGGCAAGCACGTGCAGCAGGTCGCGAACGAGCTTGGCGGTAGCATCACCGTCACGGCGTTCACGCGCTATGAAAAGGGCGAGGGCATCGAGAAGAAGCAAGAGGACTTCGCGGCGGAGATTGCGAAGCTGACCGAAAGCAAGTAAGTAAATTACGTAAGAGCGGGACGGGTTAACCCGTCCCGTTTTGGCGTTGTGCGGGAGGTGCGCGCGTGAGTTGTCGGAGGATACTTGTCGTCGGTTGCCCTGGCGGAGGGAAGTCAACGCTTGCGCGGCGGCTCGGCGACGCGACGGGGTTGCCTGTCGTGCACCTTGACAAGCTGTTCTGGACGGTGGGTTGGGTGGAGCGCGACAAAATGGAGTTTCTGCGGGACTTGGACGCTGCGCTGCAAGGGGATGCTTGGATTATTGACGGGAACTATTCGGGTACGCTTGCGCGGCGGCTGGAGCTGTGCGACCTTGTGGTGTACCTCGACATTCCGCGCGTTAGGTGCTTGCTCGGCATTGTACGGCGGGTGCTGGCAAATTATGGCACGACGCGTCCCGACATGGGAGAGGGTTGCCCCGAGCGGTTTGACCTTGAGTTTTTGCGGTATGTGTGGGACTTTGAGCGCGACCACGGCGCGCGGCAGAAAGCGCTGATTGCGGGTTCGGGCAAACCTGTGATTTTTGTCCGCGACAGGCGAGAGATTGAAGGCGTGATTGAAAAAGTCGCGGGAATGTGAGGGAGTGACTATGCGGACATGCTTTATTGCCGGCGCGGGCGACTGGGATTCGCGCACTTTGCCGCGGGCGGGCGACTTTGTTATCGCCGCGGACGGCGGGTACGCGCATTTGCGCGAGATGGGCGCGGAGCCTGACGTGTTGCTCGGCGACTTCGATTCGTTGGGTGAGGTGCCGACGTTCGAGGACGGAACGCGCGTTGAGCGGTTTCCGACGGAAAAGGACGACACCGACATGATGCTCGCGGTCAAACACGCTCTGGCGCAAGGGTTTCGACGCTTTGTGCTCAACGGCGGAATGGGCGGGCGGCTTGACCACACGCTCGCGAATTTGCAGGCGCTGGCGCATATTGCCGTTCGCGGCGGGCGCGGGTTTTTGGCGGGTGAGCAGAGCGCGACGGTTATTTGTGACGGCGAGGTTCGGTTTTCGGCAATTGCGGGCGGTTACGTATCTGTGTTCGCGTATGGCGGTGAGGCGAGCGGGGTAACGATTGAGGGTATGAAGTACTGCGTCCGCGACGTTACGCTGACGACGGACGAGCCGCGCGGCACGAGCAACGAATTTACGGGTGCGCCCGCGCGCGTCGCGGTTAGGCGCGGAATGCTGCTTGTTGTTTGGAGCGGCGGGATTTTTGACACGGTGGAGGACTTTTTATGAGTTTGATGAGCGCGATTCGCGGGGCGATTTTCGACATGGACGGGACGCTGCTTGATTCGATGCCGATTTATGAGACGTTGGTGCCTGACCTGCTGAAGTCGATGGGGCGCGAGCCGAGGGCTGACCTTTACGAAGCGTTGCGCCCGCTGTCGGGCTTGCAGGTCGCGGAGTATTTGCGGCGCGAGTATGGGTTGACGGAGACGGCGCGGGAACTGCGCGACGCGCTTGACAGGCGGCTTGAGCGGTTTTACGGGGAGGTCGCGCCGCTCAAGGCGGGGGTTGAGGATTTGCTGAAAACCCTTGCGACGCAGGGGGTTAAGATGTGCGTTGCGACGGCGACGGCGCGGTATTTGACGGAATCGGCAATGCGGCGCGTTGGGATTATGCGGTACTTTACGCGCGTGTATTCGTGCGCGGAGGAGGGCGTCGGCAAGGACGACACGGCGTTTTTCCTGCGCGTTGCGCGTGACCTCGGGACTGCGCCCGCCGAAACTGTTGTGTTTGAGGACGCGTTGCACGCGGCGGAGACGGCGAAGCGCGCGGGGTTCGTGGTCGTCGCGGTGCACGACAAGTCGGCGGAGCGGCATCGGACGCGGCTGCAAGAGGTTGCGGACGCTTATGTCGAGTCGCTGGAGGGGTTTGAGGTATAGCAAAAGCCGCCTGTTTAGGGCGACTTTTTGCTGTTTTCGGAGTGTTGCGGTCGTCAGTTCGCGACTTGGAGTATGCCCCACTTGTCGTTGTTGCGCACGATTGCGGCGTTGTTGTTGAACGGATTTGCGATATTGTATTCCAAGGGCACGACGATGTTGCCTGTTTTGTCGATGAAACCGTGCATATCGGCTTTTTGCACTAGCGCAAACCCATTGACAAAGCTGCGTATGCTGTCGAAATAGTTGCCGAGGTTAATTTTTACCGCGCCGGTTTTGTCGATGTAGCAGTATTCGTTGCCTGTTTTCGCTATTGCAAGACCCTCGCTGAAAAAACCTATGGAATCGAAGTCGGTTGTGAAGAGTTCTTTGCCGTTTCTGTCGAAAAAGTGCTGTTTTCCTAGGTTTGACGCGATGATTATGTCGTTGTCGAGGTCTATGCGCTCGTATTCCGTCGGGATTACTACTTCGCCGGACTTGTTGATTAGTCCGAATTTGTGGTTAGTGCGAAATTCCTCGTGCGCTCTTTTCTCAAATTCTTCGATAGTTTCATCTTTGCGCATCGCGATTGGGATTATTTTGCCTTTTACTACAGAGGCGAAACCGTTGTAAAAGCTGTCGATTCGGTCATATTCAAGCCCGAATGGGATAGCCGCCGCGCCGGTTTTGTCGATGTAGCCCTTTTTGCCGTTCTGAATGATAGGCGCAAGACCATCGGAAAATTCGGCGGGGAAGTACTCTTGAAAGTCGTATTCAAACGGGATTACAGTTTCGCCGAGCTTGTTTATGTAACCGAATTTTGCGCCGAGCCTTGCAGGGGCAAGCCCTTCACGGAAGGAGCCCGCCCAGTCGTATTCGGGTTTGATGACGACATTGTTGCTTTTGTCGATGTAGACCCATTTGGCGTTTATTTTTACCGCCGCAAGTTCTTCGTGGAAAAGCTCCATTCTGTCGTATTCAAACGGAATGACGGTTTTTCCGACTTTGTCGATGCAGCCGAACATGCCGTTTTCGCCTATAAGGAGGGAAAGACCGTCTTGAAAGAACGGGAAGTGTACAAATTCGGTGCGTCCGTCGCGCTCAAACCTGCCGTAAAAGTTGAGCGGAATGGCGACTTCGCCTGATTTGTCGATATAGCCGACCTTAAAATCCTCAATATTGTTCCTGACAAACGCGAGTCCCTCTTGAAAATCGTGCACAAAATCGTATTCGCCGTTAATTGGGGTATACGTGATGGCGGGGCGACTGCTCATAACGGTATTCCTCCTGTCGGATTTGCGCTTATTGTATCACGTTTGGCGGTAAGTGTCAATAATGTGGTGAATGTTGAATGTATTTGCCGCAAAATGGAAGTTGGTTTGCAAAGGAAAAGCCCGCCTTTTGGCGGACTTTTCGGGTTATACTCCAGCGCCGACGGGGATTGGCTGCGGTTCTGATTCGCGCGCGGTGGTGAGGATTATTTTGCCGTCGCGCAGCGAGACTGTGGCGGCGTCGCCCGCGCGGATTGAGCCGTCGAGTATGCGCTCCGCCGCGAGGTCCTCAACCGCGCTCTGGATTGCGCGGCGCAGGGGACGCGCGCCGTAAATCGGGTCAAAGCCGCGCTCGGACAGCGCGTCTATCGCTTCGTCGGTGAACGACAGGTCGATGCCCATGCCGTGCACGCGCTCCCGCACTATGCCGAGCATGTTGACGCTGATTGCGCGTATGTTTTCCCGCGTGAGTTGGTGGAACACGATTGTTTCGTCTATGCGGTTCAGGAACTCCGGCTTGAACACGTGGCGCAGCTCGTCCAACACGGAGCCGCGAATATGCTCAAACCCCGGGTCGGCGACGGATTCCTGCGCAAAGCCGAGCTTTTGGTGCTTTTCCGTGATGTTGCGCGCGCCGATGTTTGAGGTCATGACGATGATTGTGTTCTTGAAGTCCACGCGGCGACCTTGCGAGTCGGTGAGCAGCCCGTCCTCCATGATTTGCAGCATGATGTTGAACACGTCGGGGTGTGCTTTCTCAATCTCGTCGAACAACAGGACGGAGTAGGGGCGGCGGCGCACCTTTTCGGTTAGTTGCCCGCCCTCGTCATAGCCGACGTAACCGGGCGGCGAGCCGATGAGTTTGGAGACTGTGTGCTTTTCCATGTATTCCGACATGTCGAGCCGCAGCATTGCGTCCTCGTCGCCGAACATTGCTTCGGCAAGGACCTTGCATAGCTCGGTTTTGCCCACGCCTGTGGGTCCCAAGAACAGGAACGAGCCTATCGGACGTTTCGGGTCCTTTAGTCCGACGCGCCCGCGGCGAATCGCTTTCGCGACGGCTGTGACGGCTTCGTCCTGCCCGACGACGCGGCGATGCAGCACTTCCTCCATTTTCAGGAGACGCTCGCTCTCGTCCTCGTTGATGCTCGTTACGGGTATGCGCGTCCAGCCGGAGACGACCTCGGCGATTGCTTCCGCGCCGACCGCGCCGCGCTCTCCGCTCTTGCGGTTTTCCCACTCGCGGCGCGCGGCTTCAAGCTCTTCTGTCAGCTTGCGCTCGCGGTCGCGTATGCCCGCCGCGCGCTCAAAGTCCTGACTTTGAACGGCGGATTCTTTTTCGTTTGCGAGCGCGTCGCGCTTTTCCTCCAGCGACTTCAGGTCGGGCGGGAGACGCAAGCCCTCCATGCGGACGCGGGACGAAGCTTCGTCAATCAGGTCGATTGCCTTGTCGGGCAAAAAGCGGTCGTTGATGTATCGGTGCGACATGTAGACGGCGGCGATTATTGCCTCGTCGGTGATTTTCAGCTTGTGGTGCGCTTCGTATCTGTCGCGCAGTCCGCGCAGGATTTGGATTGCTTCCTCGGGCGACGGCTCGTTAACGGTTACGGGCTGGAACCTGCGCTCAAGCGCCGCGTCTTTTTCGATGTGCTTGCGGTATT
This sequence comes from Oscillospiraceae bacterium, assembly GCA_031261325.1. Classification (GTDB taxonomy): domain Bacteria; phylum Bacillota; class Clostridia; order Oscillospirales; family Oscillospiraceae; genus JAIRRO01. The sequence continues at coordinate 4,053 of JAISKH010000016.1, read as the reverse complement.
CGTTCAGCGTCGTCGCGCCTATGAGTTGCAGCTCGCCGCGACCGAGCGCGGGTTTGATGATGTTCGCCGCGTCAATCGCGCCCTCGGCAGCTCCCGCGCCGATTATGGTGTGCAGCTCATCGACGAACAGGATTACGTTGCCCGCCTTTTGCACTTCCTCGATTGCCGCCTTTATGCGCTCCTCAAAGTCGCCGCGATACTTGGTTCCCGCGACCATGCCTGTTAGGTCGAGCGACACGACGCGCTTGCCTGTGAGCGTTTCGGGTACGTCGCCGGAGTTGATGCGCTGCGCCAAGCCCTCGACGACGGCGGTTTTGCCGACGCCCGGCTCGCCGATTAGCACGGGGTTGTTCTTCGTGCGGCGCGACAGGATTTGTATTACGCGGGCGATTTCTTCCTCGCGCCCGATTACGGGGTCAAGCCGACCCTCGCGCGCCATTTCGGTTAAGTCGCGGCTGAATTGGTCAAGCGTTTTGGTGTCGCTGTTCTCGGGATTTTGCATTGCCGCGCCGGGGCGCGGGCGGTAGTCGCCACTCTTAAAGACGTTTACAACGTCGGTGTACAGCTTGTTCAGGTCAACGCCCGACGCGACTATCATTTTCGCGGCGGCACTGTCGTATTCGCGCAGCAAACCGAGCAAGAGGTGCTCCGTGCCGACGTAGCTGTGGTTCAGGCGGTTCGCCTCGACGACGGCTATCTCTATTACGCGTTTCGCGCGGGGGGTCAGTCCCTGCGGGGGGATTTCGCCGCGCCCGCCGCGACCGACGTACTTTTCAATCAACTCAAGTATCAGCTTGCTCTCCAAGCCGTTGCCGCGCATGGCTTTTGCGGCGACTCCGCCGCCCTCCCGCGCGAGTCCGAGTAAGATGTGTTCGCTGCCGACGTAGCCGTGCCCCAGTTCGACGGCGGCGGCTTGCGCCAGGTCAAGGGCGTTTCTCGCGCCCTGTGTGAAGCGGTCCTCAGATTTCATTTACATTACCTCCTTGTGCGGATTACTCTGTTACTAATTATTCCCGCGCTTCGAGCTTCTTAATCTCGTCGCGCAGCTCCGCCGCTGTTTCAAAGTCCTCTCGCGCGGCGGCGACGCGCATTTGCTCGTGCAGGACGTTAAGCTCGCGGCGGCGGTTCAGCGTTTCGTCAACGGCTATTTCGGGCTGACTTGCCGTCGCGGTTTCCGATTTCTCTTCGGTTGACGGGGCGAAAGTGACGCTCGACACGCGGCGCGGTCTTTCGGCGAACAGGGCGGGCAGGACGAGCATTCCTGACATGAATCGCTCGCCAAGGAGCGACATTATGCTTGGCGACATTGCGTCGCGCAGGGTGCCGAAGATTGCGCGTTCGCTTGCGCCCTCTTCCTGCGCGCAGTCGGCGCAGAGGGCGGTTTCGGTGACTTCGCCGTTTATGTTGGTTGAGGTGTAATATGTTACTTCCTCGCTTCCGCATTTTTGACATTTCATAATTATTTACCTCCTGTATGTTAGTTAGATTACGTTTATCAGCATTTGTTTGAGGATTGACGCGCGTGCCGCGTCGCGGGCTTCGGGCGGTACCGCGCGGAGCGCGTGCACCCCGATTGCCGCGAGCATGAGCCGCGCCGCGCCGTCGCTGACGACGCCGGATTGCAGCAGATTCGCGACGAGAACCGTTGCGGTGTTGTGCTCAACGCGCTCGCCTATGGCGTTGACGGTGTGCATTACGAGCCGCTCTGGGTCGGGCGTGACGCGCGTGATGCGTATGTAGCCGCCACCGCCGCGCCTGCTCTCAACGATGTAGCCGCGTTCGGGCGAGAAGCGCGTTGCGATTACGTAGTTAATCTGGCTTGGCACGCAGTTGAAGCGGTTCGCAAGCTCCGCGCGCTGAAGCTCCGCGCTGCCGTCGGACTCGCTTAAAAGCTCGCTGATGAAGCCCGCTATTAGGTCGGATATTCCCAAGCTGTATCACCCCGTTCGTTAGATTATTAAGGCGGAATGCGCTGTTTGACCTTTCCTGACCTTATGGACTTATTATAACGAATGGCGCGCAATTCGGCAACGCTCGGTTTGACCTTTCCTGACCAATTAGAATTGAGGATTGTTATATATCTCAACTATGCTTTTGTTTTCGGAGAATTTAGGCTGTTATCGGCGTTATTCGGCTGTTTGACGTTCGTTTGACCTTTGGGCGGAGCGAGACGCGTTTCGTGCTCCGCCGTGCGGCGGTCGGTTAGGGATGGGCAGTCGCCGCGATAAGTCTCGGGCATGGTAGGCACCTCCGTTTTTTGTCATTTTGCCCATTTTGCGCGCGGGCAATCCATTGCGGAAAATTTCTCTTTTCAAACGGGGAAACTTATGGTATACTTTACCTATCTGTATTACGAAAGGGGTAATTCCAATGAGCAACAAAGCAACAGAACTTCTGGCACAGGCGGGCACATTCTTCATCGCGACGGTCGAGGGCGACCAGCCGCGCGTCCGTCCCTTCGGCGCGAGCGCGGAGATTGACGGCAAGACCTACATCTGCCTGAACAACACGAAAAAGGTGTACGCGCAGCTCATCGCAAATCCCAAGATTGAAATCACCGCAACGGTTGAGGGCGGCAACTGGTTCCGCATCACCGCCAAGGCAGTCCGCGACAACACCAATGAGGCGCGCGCGAAGATGCTGGAAGCGAACCCGGGTCTCGGCGGCATGTACAAAGCCGACGACGGCATTTACGAGGTGTTCTATCTCGATGATGTGCACGGCGCGGTTGAGAGCTTTTCGGGGTCAAAGGAAGAGTTTTAAGTCTAAGCAGGAATAGAAGAGCCGCCCGTTTGGGCGGCTCTTTTTGTGTTGATTTTGTTTGTTGCGAATGAACGGCGACTAGAATCCGCCGCTCGCGTCGGCGATGCTCGTATAGCCCTCAAACAATTGCGCGTCAACGACGGCGTTAATCTCTTCGAGCGTCCACGGGTTCGGGTCGTTGAAGTTCTGCTTCATCAGCATCTTGCTCGGCGTAGGCTCGGTGTAAAGCCCGACCATGTTGCCGCCGACGATAAAGACAGAGCCGGAGACTTTTTCGGAAGCCTCTGACGCGAGGTATGTGATGAACGGCGCGACGAACTCGGGTCCCGGCGTTTCCATGTTCGCAATCGCGAAATTGCCGCTGGCGGAGAGCTTTTTGTCCGGGTCTGTGACCATGTTAATCGCTTTCGCTTCGTAGTCCGCGCGCGTGTTCGCGAACGGGCAGAACGCGTTGACGGTTATGCCGAACTCGCGCAGCTCTTTCGCCGCGCCCTTTGTCAGACCGACGACGCCGGCGTTTGCGGCGCAATACTCCGCGTGCTTAATATCGTCGCCGACCCACGCGGGGGACGCGCAGTTGAGGATACGACCGCCGCCTTGCTTTTTCATGTAAGGCACGGCGAAACGCATTACGTTGAAATACCCCTTGGGCTTCGTCGCGTTGACGGAATCCCAAAGCTCCTCCGAAATTTGGTCAATGTCGCTGAAGCCGAAGTTGCCCGCGACGTTGCACAAGATGTCGATTCTGCCGTAGGTGTCAATCGTCGTCTTGATGAGGTTTTCCGCAACCTCCCACTTGGCGAAATCGCCGAAGAACGCGGTTGCTTCTCCGCCCGCGTCGCGAATCGCCTGCGCGGTCGTCTCCGCGTCGCCCGACATTTTTTCGCGCTGCTCGTCGTACCATTGCTTTTTGTCCGCGGGGAGCAGGTTGTATTGCTCGTCGGTTATCATGTTGCTCTTTGTCGCGCCGGGCTTGCGGTTATTGGTGACGACCTTTGCGCCCTCCTCCGCGAACTTCAGCGCGATGGCGCGACCGATGCCCTGCCCCGAACCTGTGACGATTGCTACCTTGCCTTTCAGTGTATCTCCCATTTGAATCTCCTGCCTTTCAAAATTGTTAATATAATCAGTGCCCAAACGGCATTACGCCCCCGTTAATACTCGGGTATTGTATCACGAAAGCGGCGCGTTAGCAAGCCAATTGCCGCCTAAATTTCCCCGCGAAATTCGATTACCATGAGACGCAATCGAGCCAATGCTTCGCAATCAGCCCGTGCCCCGCGGCGCTCG
>JAISKH010000014.1 GCA_031261325.1 Oscillospiraceae bacterium | reverse complement strand
GCTCTGCCCGGAGGACCGCAAGGAGCAGGGACTTGTGCTCTATCGCTCGATCGAGGACAACGTGTGTATGCCCGTGCTCTCCAAGCTGCGCAAGGGACTGTTCCTTGACACAAAGGCGGGCGAGGAGCTTGCGATTGGCGCGGTCAAGAAGTACGACATCAAGACGCCGACGGTTGACAAGCTCGTCGTTGAGCTTTCGGGCGGCAACCAGCAAAAGGTCATTCTCGGACGTTGGACGAGCGACCTGATGACGACGAATCTGCTCATTCTGGACGAGCCGACAAAGGGAATCGACGTCGGCACCAAGGCGGAGATTTACCAAATGGTGTGCGACCTTGCGCGGCAGGGACTGGGCGTAATCTTCATCTCGTCGGAGCTGACAGAGGTCATAAACGTCGCGGATACAATCATCGTAATGCACAACGGGCGCATTACCGGCTCCGTCACGCGCGAGGAGGCAACGGAGGAATCCGTCCTCGCCATGGCTATGAAAGAATAGGGGGTGCCGTTGTGGATAACTACACAAAGGTTTCGGGCTTTAAGAAAGCGATACGTTCCAAAGCGTTTACACTGATTATACTCTCGATTGGACTAATCGTACTGTTCACCCTCCTTGCGCCGCTCAATAACGGAGCGAACTTCTTCACGCTGCGTACATTCATGAGCATCATGCAGGACCTTGCGATTCCCGCGTTCCTCGCGATTGGCGCGGGCTGTCTGATGGTTTCGGGCGCGATTGACTTGGCGCAGGCGCGCATCGGCGCGCTGACGGGCGTAATCGTCGCGGTCGGCATTTCGTGGTGGGGCATATCGTGGCCGGTGGCAGTCATTCTCGGACTTGCGGCGGCTGCGGTGTTCGGACTAATCAACGCGATACTCGTCAACGAGCTGAACTTCCAGCCGTTCATCGCGACAATGGCAATGTCGTCCGTCGCATACGCGATTATAATGCTCGTCGAGACGGACAAGAACGGACAAATCTCCGGCGCGGTCAACTTCTCAAGCCCGACGCTGACGAACTTTGTCAACATGAAAATCGGCAACAACATTCCTATAACGGCGATAATCCTGGTTATAGCGTTCCTTATTTACGGCTTGGTGCTGTCCAAAACGAAGTTCGGACGCACGCTTTATCTGCTCGGCGGCAACGCAACGGCGGCGCGCCTGAGCGGTATCAACTCCAAGCGTTTGAGCTACTTCCTGTTCATCAACTGCTCCGTGCTCGGCGGCATTTCGGGTCTTATCTACGCCTGCCGCGGCGGACAGGGCAGCTACATGGCGCTCTCCACCGACCAGTTCACGGGACTTACCGCGGCTATTCTCGGCGGAATCTCGTTCGGCGGCGGCTCGGGCGGCATGGGCGGCGTGTTTATCGCGCTGCTCGCAATCAAGATTTTCAACAAGGGCATGACAATTATCGGCGCAAGCTCGTATTTGACAAGCGTCCTGTCGGGCGCGTTGCTCCTTGCCGCGCTCTCGCTTGACTATGTTAGCCAGAGACGCCAGCAGAAGCGCATCGGCGCATAACGAAAGGGGGAGAGAACATGCAACAAGAATCTCGTATCAAGAAGCTCACGTCGTCGAAATCGTTCCTGCTGCTTGCAATAACGGCGGTTGTTCTGATTATCACGGCATTGGTTACTCCCGGCGCGTTCAATGTCGGTAACGCGCGGCAGATACTAAGCACACTTAGCTACACGGGCATATTCCTTGTCGGCGTCGCGTGCCTGCTGCTGTCGGGCGGCATCGACTTCTCCACCAGCGCGGCGGCTTCCGTCGGAATGCTGCTGTTTGCGCAGCTGCTCACGTGGTTCCCGACGCTCCCGTGGCCCGTCGCGGCATTGGGAACGGTCGCGTTCGGCGTTATCGCGGGCGGCATCAACGCATTCTTCGCAAACGGGCTGAACCTCATGCCGTTTATCTGCACGATAGGCATGTCGTCCGTCTGGTCGGGACTCGCGAGTTGGTACACGCGCGGACAGATAATGCCTATTCGCAACACGTCCTTTAACGGTATTGCCGCGAGCTATATCGGCAAATCGCCGATTCCGTGGGTGTTCATCTTCACAATCGCGGTGATTGCCGTTTACAGCGTCATCATTAAGAGCACTCGGTTCGGCAGGAGCGTTCTCATGGTCGGCGGAAACCCGACGGCGGCGCGCCTTGCGGGACTGAACCCCAAGAAAATCAAGAATATCCTCTTCATCAATAACGGCGTTCTCGCGTCAATCGGCGGTCTGATTTGGGCGTCGCAGATGAAGATGGGCAGCCCCTCGGGTCTTGTCTCCGCCGCGCCGGAAATGACCGCGCTCACCGCGTCAATCCTCGGCGGCGTGTCGTTCATGGGCGGCGCGGGCAGTCTCGGCGGCGCGTTCTGCGGCGTAATATTGATTCAGGTGCTCGCATACGCGCTTCAGGTTATGGGCTTGCCTGTTTGGATTATCACGTTTGTCAACGGCTCGCTCCTCGTCGTCGCGCTCACGATTGATAACTACGCGACACAACGCCGCCTGAAAAAGCTCGGTATCCGCTCCACAGGCAGCAGCGGCGGCATGGTTATGCCCGGCGCGAAATAAATTCGGCGCGAAAACAGGCTCCGCATTACTTAGTTATTTGAAAGTCGGCGCAGAGTTCGGCTTTCGAGTATAAACAAAAAAAGAAATAGGAAGGTGCAAACATGAAAAGAATCTTGGCAATGATGTTGGTAATCATCATGGCGCTCGCTCTGTTCGCTTGCGGCGGAACGGGAGGCGACACAGGCAGCGGCGATTCCGGCGGCGGCAACAACGGACCGGCGGTAGCGTCCGAAGCCCCGAAGGACGACACGAAGGAATGGCCGGAAGCAGCCGGTTTCTTCGACGCCACGTATGACTATTCCAAGGCAAAGAAATTCAAGGTTGGCTACCTCGTTTCCGCATCGAGCTTCCTCTATGACGAGTTCGACAAAGCGTTCGTCGATTGGGCGGCGCGCATGAACATCAACTATACGGGCATGTGGGCTCCCGCCGCCGCTAGCGTCGATGAGTACATGTCAGGCATCGAGACGTTCGTTGACCAGGGCTATGACGGCTTCCTGCTTGACGCGGACGTGACGCTCTATCCGCAGGTTTCGGCTCTGTGCGACAGTCTCGGTATTCCGTGGATTTCCTGCATGGGTCAGGCGCGCGAGGCGGAGCAGTACATGTTCGGCAACCAGAGAATCGCGGGTCGTCTCCTGTCCCCGAACGCGGGCTTTAACAACACGCAGTTCGGCGTTGACATGGTTGACAAGCTCGTCGAATGGAAAGAAGAAGCCTGGCCTGACGTTCCGTGGGAAAAGGTCGGCGTTATCTCCATCGACTTCTCGTTCTCCCCGCAGCTCCATGAGCGCACCGACGGCGCGGAGATTCGCTGGGCGGAGATTTCCGGTCTCGGCGAATACAACCCCGACAGCACGATTAACCCCCCGAACTTCTTCATAGCTGATACAATTTCCGGTACGCTCGACCAAGTTACCGCGCAGAACTTGGTGGTACAGATTCTCTCGAACCCGGGCGACGTTGAGATTTGGCTCGTTGCCGGCGCGATTGACGACTTCGCAATGGGCGCGGCAAACGCCGCAGAGAACCTCGGCATCACCGATAAGGTTTGCTCCGTCTGCATAGGCGGCTCAAGCTTGCCCCCGCAGTGGGACGTCGGAACCTTCACATCTTGGCGTTACGCGGAATTTACCGCGCAGTCCGTCTATGCCGAGCCGCTGATTGCCGCTCTGTGGTCGATGATGGCGGGTCAGGCGACAAGAGAAGAGCTGTGGCCTGAGTGGGTCAAGATTTGGGATAAGGGCGACGTTTATCAGCTGACTGATGAACTCTTCCCGCCGTTCAACCTCCCCGGCGTAAAGCTTGAGGGCGGCGTACCTGTCACAAGCGAGACGCACAGCTACGCGACGCTCCTGCTCCCGACGCAATGGCTTGACAAGGACACCTATCAGGTGTACCTCGAGTGGACCGACCTCTACGCCTATGGCGACGGAGCCGAGGGTCACTACAAGTACGATAAGGTGTCTGACCTCGACCTGTTCACGGCGCGTATCCCCGTGCCCGCCGAGTACAACACGTATCCCGTAGGTTAAACGACAGCAACTAAAACGCCCGCCGTAAGGCGGGCGTTTTACTGTGCGTAATTAAGTTGCGAGCGAGCCTGTAAGCCGGATTCTGTCCCGCGCAGAGTACAAATCTGCGCATGGGCAGCCATCTATCTACGCCAACCGTTGCCGATTGGCTTGAGCCACCTCTATGGAGCGGTCGGGTGAACCGCATGATTTAACACAGCCCCATGTCACGGTGTTGCTTCGGATAGAGTTTACAGCGCGGGCGTGTTTCCATACCCGCGGGTGAGCTTTTACCTCACCTTTCCACCTTTTCCCGACGGAATAAACCCGTCGGGTAGTCTATTTCTGTTGCACTTGTCCTGAAGTCGCCTTCGGCGGGCGTTACCCGTTATCCTTACCCTATGAAGCCCGGACTTTCCTCACGAGACGCCTTTCGGCGTTCTCCCGCGGCTGCCCGGCTCACTCGCTCACACATTCTACAGTCTTTACGCGCGAATGTCAAACGAAATATCCTACTTCAGCTCCACAATGGTCACGCCCATCTCGCCCTCGCCGTACCGCCCGAGACGGAACGAACGCACGCTCGGTTCGCGCTTGAGAGCCTGATGCACGGCGGCACGCAGCGCGCCCGTGCCCTTGCCGTGAATGACGGTCACGGTTTCCAGCTTCGCCATGCGCGCGGAGTCGATGTACCGCTCCATGACGGACACGGCTTCGTCCGCCATCATTCCGCGCAGGTCAACCTCCGGCGAGACGGAAGCGCGCAGAGCGACCTCGCGCTCCGCCGCCTGCTTCTTAATGTCGGGGGTTTTCGCGTTCTCCGCGAGCGTGACCTCCGAGAGCTTCGCGGTGACGCGCATGATGCCCGCTTGCAGCTCCAACGTGTTACCGTTGACGCTGATGACCGACGCGGCTGTGCCGAGCTTGTTCAGCGTAACGGTGTCGCCCGCGACTATGCTCCGCGTCGGCGGCTTGGGCAATTCGTCCGCTTCGGGTTGCTCGCGCAGCGCGGATTCCGCATCGTTCAGGCGGCGGAACACCTCCGCCTTAGCCTCGTTCAGCCGCTGGAAGCTCGCTTCCTCCTCCGCCTCGCGGCGAAGCTCGTCCAATTCCTCAAGGATTGAGTCAATCTCACCGCGCGCGCGCTGCACGACGCGTTCCGCGTCACGGCGGGCGTTCTGCGCGAGCTTTTCGCGGTCGCGTTCAAGCTCCGCGCGGTACTTTTCGGCAATGCGCTTGTCGCGCTCCGCGTCGTCGCGCAGGCGGCGGGCTTCATCGCGGTCGTTCTCAACGGCATGACGCGCGGATTCCAGCTTGCCGACGGCTTCCTCAAACGACGCGGTGCCGCTGTCAATGCGCAGCTTTGCGTCGTCAATTACGAGCGCGGGCAACCCCAAACGCTGCGAAATCGCGAACGCGTTGGACTTGCCGGGCACGCCGATAAGCAACCGAAACGTCGGGCGCAGCGTCTCAACGTTGAACTCGCACGACGCGTTTTCAACGCCGTTGGACACGAGCGCGTAGGTTTTCAGCTCCGAATAGTGCGTCGTCGCCGCGATTAGCGCGCCGCGCTTGCGGGCGTACTCGATAATCGCGATGGCGAGCGCCGCGCCCTCGACGGGGTCCGTGCCCGCGCCAAGCTCGTCAAACAGCATCAGCTCGCGTCCCGAGCACTCGGCGAGGATTTTCACGATGTTCGTCATGTGCGACGAGAACGTGGACAGCGACTGTTCGATTGACTGCTCGTCGCCGATGTCGGCGAGAATTTGCCCGAAAACGGGCAGGTAACTGCCGCTGTCGGCGGGTATGTGCAGCCCGCATTGCGCCATGGCGCAGAACAGCCCGAGCGTTTTCAGCGCGACGGTCTTGCCGCCCGTGTTCGGACCCGTTATGACGAGCGTGTCGAACGCGCCGCCGAGCCGAATGTCGGTCGCGACGGTTTTGCTCGGCTCCAACAGCGGGTGACGGCAACGCAACAGCGACAGTCTGCGCTCGTCCACAAGCTCCGGCTCGTGCGCGTTCATGAGCGTCGAGAGCTTTGCCTTTGCGAAGATGAGGTCAAGCGCGACGAGCGTGTCATAGTCGGAAATAATGTCCTCGCCAAAGCCCGCGACCTCCGCCGAAAGCTCCATGAGGATACGCTCAATCTCCTTTTTTTCTTTTGCCAACAGCTCGCGTATCTCATTGTTTATCTGCACAACGCCCATCGGCTCGATGAAAAGCGTCGCGCCCGAGCTTGAAATGTCGTGCACCAAGCCGGGCACGGTGGACTTGTGCTCCGCCTTGACGGGTACGACGTAGCGGTCGTTCTTAACAGTAATAATCGGCTCCTGCAACGCCTTTGCGTAGGACTGCGACGTGATGATTTTGTTCAGCGACGTGCGAATCTTGTCGCCGGCGATGCGCATGTGACGGCGAATATCGGCAAGTTCCGAACTCGCCGCGTCCGCAATTTCGTCCACGCCGACGATTGAACCCGAGATTTTAGTCTCGAGGTACTTGTTGGAGCGCAACGCGAAGAACAGTCCGTCGATTACGGACTTCTCGCTCCTGTCGCCGCTTGCGTAGGCGGAGAGCCCCGCCGCCGTGCGCAGGAGCGACGCGATGTCAAGCAGCTCGACGGTGTTCAGCGTGCCGCCGATGTCAGCGCGCCGAATCGAACCGCGCACGTCGCGCACGCTCGAAAGCGGCGGCGCGCCCTTGACCGAGACCATCGTCCTTGCCGCCGACGTTTCCTCAAGGCGGTAACGCCCCTCAAAAATGTCGTCCGTCGGCGTGAGAGCGAGCGCGGCGGCTTTCGCCCCCTCTGACAGAGCCTCCCCCGAGAGCTTGCGCAGTATCGCGGGAAGCTCTAGTGTTTTCAATGATTTTTCGTATAATGTCATTTTTATATCCTCAATATGTTGTGGTAATATTCAAGCGTGCCGAATCGGCGGTCAAGCTGCGCGAGCAGGTACTTCTCGCTCGCCGCGCCGAGCCGCTTCAACGAAGCTTCGCCGAGCGTAAACGAGAACACGCGCTTTGCCGCACAGCTCGTAACGTGCCGCAACGCCTGTAACGACGACGCGTCAAGCCGCGCGATATTCGCCGCGCCCGCGCAGGGCTTGCACAGCAGGGAACCGCCCTCAAGGTCGAGACACGGCTCCGCCGGTTCGGGGTTGCCGCACACGTCGCAAGTCTCAAGGCGCGGCAAATAACCCGCGAGAGCCACAAGCCGCGTCTCAAACGCCGCCTTAACAAGCTCCGCCGGGCGCGAATCGGTTGTCAGCAGGTGCAGCGCGTTCAGCCCGAGGGACAGTAGCTCGGGGCTTGGCGCGTCCACGTCGCCGACGGCTTCAAGCAGCTCCGCGAAGTAAGTGCCGAGCGCGAGCCGCGTAATGTCCTCCGCCAGTCCCGCGAACAGCTCAATGCTCTGCGCTTCCGTCAGCGACCAGCGGTCGCGCGATTGCAGGAGCGTCATGTCCGAAAACGCGAGAGCCTGCGTGCACGCGACGACGCGCGAGTTTTTGCGCGTCGCGCCGCGCGCGGACACGGTGAGCTTGCCGTGTCCGGGCGTCAAGACCGTTAGTATGCGCCCCGAATCCGTGTATTGCACCGACCGCAGAACGAGTGCCTTTGTGTTGATGTACATGTTTGCGCCCCGTTATCCGTCATTTCCCGTCATAGCCGAAGTTGCGGACAGCCGAGTCGCTGTCGCGCCAGTTCTCCTTGACCTTGACCCATGTCTGCAAAAACACTTTCGCGCCCATGAAACGCTCAATGTCCTCACGCGCAAGTTGCCCGATTTTCTTCAGCATCGCGCCGTTTTTGCCGATTATCATGCCCTTATGGCTCGCCTTTTCGCAGTAAACGGTTATGTCAACGTCGATTATCGGTTCCGGCGTTTCCTCGTCTCCGCGCTCCGAAAACTTTGTAATCTCGACCGCCGTGCCGTGCGGAATCTCGCGGTCAAGGCACATCAGCAGCTTTTCACGGACAATCTCGGCGACAATTTGCTTTTCGGGCTGGTCGGTCGTCATGCCGTCGGGGAAGAGCTGCGGTCCCTCCGCCGCGAACTTGTCCAGTTCAACGAGCAAATCCTGCAACCCGTCGCCGTTTTTCGCCGAAATCGGCACAATAGCGGAGAACTCAAACGCCGCCGAATACGCCGCGATGACCTCCAGCAGAACGTCTTTTTTTACCGTGTCAATCTTGTTGATAACAAGAAGCGCGGGCACGCCGACCTCGCGAATGCGCTCCAGCAGCAGAGCTTCCTGCGTGCCGACGCGCGCGATGGGTTCAACGAGCAGGGCAACCGCGTCCACGTCCGCGACGCTCTGCCGCACGACGGAAACCATGTAGTCGCCGAGCCGCGTCCGCGCCTTGTGAAAGCCCGGCGTGTCGAGCAGGACGAGCTGCGTCTCGCCGCGATTGACAACGCCAAATATGCGGTTGCGCGTCGTTTGAGGTTTGTTTGTAACTATCGCGATTTTGTCACCCGTGAGCGCGTTCGCGAGCGTCGATTTACCGACGTTTGGGCGACCCGCGAGGGTAATCATCGCCGTTTTATTTATCATTT
>JAISKH010000082.1 GCA_031261325.1 Oscillospiraceae bacterium | reverse complement strand
TGAGGGCTACGAAATCCACGAAACCTTCGACCCTAATGGGCCGACGTTCCCGGACTGTATCGTCAGGGTATTCGCTTAACGTCACCCTGTTCCGCAACATTGAGGTCTGATAGAGACTGCCTTATAATAGTTCTCGGAAAAGGATAACGGCGACACCGCCGCCCCGCGCTGGGAACAGTAAAGGAGCGGCATTTTATGCAAGAATTTAAGTACAGAGCAATCATCTACATTCGTCTCTCCGTAGCGGACGATAAGCCCGGCGAGAGCGACAGCGTTGGCAACCAGCGCAAACTGATAGACGAGTGGCTAAAAAGTCACCCCGAAATTGAAGTCGTCGGCGAGAAAGTTGACGACGGTTGGAGCGGTCTTTTGTTTGACCGTCCGGCGTTTCAGGAAATGATGGCTGAAATGACGGCGGGAAACGCGAACTGCTGTATAACCAAAGATTTATCCCGGCTGTCCAGAGAACACGTCGATACGCTGAGCTACTTGCGGCGCATATTTCCACAGCTCGGCGTTCGGTTTATCGCGATAAACGATAACATCGACACGCTCACCGACAGCGGGTATGACCTCTCTGTCAGCCTGAAATCAATCATCAACGACGCTTACTGCCGCGACATCAGCGTCAAGACGCGCTCCGCCCTCAACGTCAAGCGCAAGAACGGAGATTACGTCGGCGCGTGTCCGGTGTACGGGTATCGCAAGTCAGACGATAATCACAATTTGCTTGTGCCGGACGATTACCCCGCGAGCGTCGTGCGCGAAATCTTCCGCATGAAACTTGACGGTCAAAGCGCGGCGCGGATAGCGGCGATACTGAACGAGCGCGGCGTTCTCTCACCTTTCGAGTACAAGAAAGATCGGGGACTGCCGCACCCGAAGAAGGGCTATGCCGACAAAGCGGACGCGAAGTGGTCGCCGCACACGATCATCCGCATACTCGGCGATGAAACTTATGCGGGTACGCTGATTCAGGGCAAACAAAGCACCCCGAACTACAAGCTGAAGGAACTGATTGACCGGCCTGTAAGCGAATGGAAACGAACGGAGAACGCGCATGAGGCGATTATCTCTAAACAGGACTTCGACCTCGTACAGCGGCTTATGCGGCTTGACACCCGCACCGCGCCGGACGGCGATTCGGTCTATCCGTTTTCGGGTATTCTGATTTGCGGCTGCTGCGGCAACCGTATGACGCGGGCGACGCGCAGACGCGGCAATAACGTCTACTACTATTATTACTGCCCGACAACTAAAAAGCGCGGCTGCGCTTCCGATGGTATGCTGAGCGAGAAAATCCTTGTAAGCGTCGTGCTGAACAGCATCAAAAACAGAATCGCGACGGTCATTTCGCTCGACGACATACTCAAAACCATTGACGCGGAGAGCGCGGGACAGAAAATAGCCGACAGGCTTATGGTTCAACATACCGAAAACGAGCGGCGGTTGGAGCAAATCCGACGGTTCAAAGCCGGGTTGTATGAGAACATGGCTGACGGCGTTATCTCGAAAGACGAGCATAAGGCTCTCAAAGCAAAGTATACCGCCGACGCTGACGCGCTCGACGCGGCCAACGCCACACTGGAACAGGAGATCGAGGACGCGCTTGCCTGCAAGACTGAGCGGCTCTTGTGGCTGGAGCATTTCAGGCAGTTCGCCGGCCTTGATACCATCAATCGCAAAGTCGTGTCAATACTCATCAAGAGTATTCGCGTAGTCGGCAAGCGTGAAATTACGATTGACTACAACTATCAGGAGGAATACGCCGCCGCCGCGCAAATGAGCGGCGTAACCGTAACGGTTGAAGGGAGGGACGAGTAAATGGCTCGCAAAAGCAGAAAGAATATTGACGCTGCGGCGGTCGATACCCGCCCCTCTGTCAAGACCTACAGCGTCGGCGCGTATGTGCGGCTCTCGGCGGTTGATAAGAAACAGAAAGGCGATTCGATTGAGAATCAGCAAGCGATAATCGCCGCCTACTGTGACGAGCGCCCAGAGCTTATCATTCGCGAGGTTTATATAGATAACGGCCTGTCGGGGCAAAAAGCTGACCGTCCCGCGTTTCAGAAAATGCTGTCCGATATGGAAAACGGCGTGATAGATTGCTGTGTTTCTAAGGATTTATCGCGGTATGGCCGTTCGGCGATTGACACGGGCTACTATATCGAGAAGTATTTTCCGACACACAACATCCGCTGTATTGCCATTAACGACAGCTACGACAGCGCGGACGCCCACGGCAGCGGCGGCATTATGGTGAGCTTGAAAAATCTCGTAAACGAGAGCTACGCCTTAGAGATAGGGCGCAAGATTCACACAACCAAGCAAATGAACATCAGAAACGGCTGTTTTGTCGGAAGTCTGCCGCCTTATGGCTTCCTCAAAAGCAAGGAAGATAAACACAAACTCGTTCCCGACCCGGTTGCCGCGCCGATCGTCGCGAAGATGTTCGAGATGGCGGCAAACGGCGACAGCGTTCCGGCGATTCGCGACTGGCTGAACACGGGCGGTATTCTGCCGCCGAAAAAGCACCTCTGCTCTATCGGCGTAGCTTCTGAAAAACAGGCAGCGGGTCATAGTCATTGGAACGTCGGAGTGATTTACGCGCTTCTGAAAAACCGCATCTACGTCGGCGATATGGTACAGGGCAAGGGACGAACACAGAGCTACAACGCGAAGCGGGTTGATAAGTCCGATTGGGTCGTCACCGAGAACACGCATGAGGGACTGGTCAGCCGCGAGATATTCGACGAAGTGCAAAAGCTGTGGGGCAAACAGCCCGAACGCGCAAAGTCCGACAACAACTCCGATAATGTCTTTCTGCGTAAGATTTTCTGCGGGCATTGCGGGTTTACGATGAGCAGAACACGGTCAGGCAAAAGTTCTTTCCTATACAAATGCGAAACCCGCCAGCGTTACGGCAAAGACGACTGCGTTCTAAACAGCATCAGCGAAACGACGCTGAAAAATATCGTCCTCGAAAGCCTCCGCAAGAAAGCGGCGTTGTACTGCAAAGATATGAGTTTTGCGCCGAAAGCGGAAACGACCAAAGAACCGTCTGAACTGTCCGGCGTTCGCGCTGAACTGTCCCGCGTGTCGGGTTTCCTCAAAGGCTTATACGAGAGCCTTGTCAGCGGCGACCTTACGCAGAGCGAGTACGCGGATATGAAAAAATCTTACGAAACGCGGATTGCCGATTTGACGGAGCGCGAACGGAGATTGACCGAAACCGCCCGCGAGCGCCATCTGAACCAAATCGCGGTCAATAAGGCGAGCGTAACGCTCAGCGGCGTGAATATTATTACCGACCTGACTGCCGAAGTCGTGGACGCGCTGATAGAGAAAATCCTCATCTTTGAGAACAAGCGCGTTGAGATATATTTCAAGTTCACCGACGAAGTGGATAGAACGGAGGGCGCGGACAATGTATAACGATTATGTTATCGCTAAATATATCCGCCTCTCCATTGAGGACGAGAAAACCGAGAGTTTGAGCATTGAAAACCAGCACATGCTTCTCGACCGCCGCATTGACGACCTCGACATTCCGAACGCCCGAATCCTCAACTTTGTGGACAACGGCCACACCGGGGTCAATATGGAGCGGCCCGCCGTGCAGGAAATGCTCGACCTTGTGCGAAGCGGCGGCGTGAATTTGATACTTATCAAGGATTTTTCAAGGTTTTCTCGTAACGCTATGGACAGCGGCTATTTCATCGAGCAGGTGTTTCCGCTGTACCAAGTGCGATTCATCTCCGTGTCCGACAACTTCGACAGCGAGGATTACCTCGGCGATACGGGCGGGATTGACGTTGCGTTCAAGTTCCTTATGCACGAATATTATTCGGCAGACCTGTCCGCCAAAGTGAAATCCGCCAAGCGTCTGCAAATGAAGCGCGGCGAGAACATCGTCGCACGGGCGGTTTACGGATATTACAAAGCCGAAAGCGGCAAATGGGAGCCGGACGGCGTGGCGTCGGAGGTTGTAAAGAAGATTTACGGCTGTATTCTCGATGGTTTTACGCCCGCGCAAATCCGAGACAAGCTGTGCGCGGAGCAAGTCCCCACGCCGCAGGAATATCTTGAACTTGGACGCGGCAAGGACATTACACCTACGTTTCTGTGGGAAGCGCGGGCAGTGACACGGATTCTGACGAACATTCAGTACAAGGGAACGTATGTCAGCGGCAAGCAGGAATCAAAAGCGATTGGTTCTCACAGTAAAGATTGGGTTGATAAGAGCGAATGGATTGTTATTCCGAACAAGCACACGCCGATAATCGCGCCGGAGATGTTTGAGCGCGTACAGGAGATTATGAAATCGTTTTTAAGAAGTGAGTCTACGCCCAAGTCGGCGAAGCATTGCCAAAACGATTTTGTATCGGCAGAGCATACGCCACGGGTATTGCCGTATGGTTACAGGTTTAATGGCGGTGATGACGGCAGTTGGCGCTTAGACGAACTCGCGTCAAAGACTGTGCGCCGAATCTTCAATCTTGCCCTGCAAGGGGTGTTTGAAGCAGACATCGCCGTGACGCTCAAAGCGGAGCAAATCCCCTCGCCGCAGGAGTACAGACAGATTAAAGGCGGCAAAGACATTATGCCGGCGTTTGCTTGGCGAGCCAAAGGCGTTCGCGACATTCTCCGCGATATTCAGTACACCGGGGTTCAGGTCTGCGGAAAGTTTGGCAGACGCGAGGACGGTTCACATTATCGCACCCACGAAAGCGACTGGATTATTGTACCGGACAAAATCCCGGCGATTGTCAGCGAGGACGAGTTTGAAACGGTAGCGGGGCTTTTAGCAAATCGCAAAAAGCACCAACCGGGCCAGCGCGAACATCTGCTTCGCGGAAATATTGTAAAATGCGGTTGCTGTGGCCGCGCAATGAGTTACGATAATACCTCCAACCCGGTGTACCGCTGTTATCACACTGTTGCCGACCCGAACGCCGAGTGCCACAGGCTGAAAATCAGCGCAAACTTGCTTGACGAGATTATTCTGACAACTATCCGCAAAAAAGCGCAAATCGTTCTCGACTGCGCCGACCTCTCGAAATTGCGGCGCAAGACCGCCGACGAACAGAAAATCGCCAACTGCGAGTTAGCGATTCGGCAAAATGCGGAGGAACGGCAAGCACAGTATGAGCGGTTCGTCCTCGGCGAAATTTCGCGTGACGAGTACCTCAAACTCAAAGACGAGTGGAACGCTCGGCTAAACAGGCTTGAACTGCAACTCTCCGCAATGAAGTCGGAACTGGAAGCGGGCAAAATCGCCCCGCGCTCTATCGCGGCGGCGAAGTCGGCGCTGGGCGCAACGGCGAACAGCCGCGAACTGGTCGAAACCCTGATTGGATCGGTGAGAGTGTATCCCGACAAGCGGGTGGACATCAACTGGAAGATTTCAGACTTCGGAATAGACGTAAATCAGTAACAGGCGCAACGCGCCAGAATGGAGAAAGCAAATGCAATCACAACTGGGTAAAGCGGCGATTTATTGCCGCACCGCGCTCGCAGACACGGAAGAACTTGATAATCAGGAGCAAGCGGCAAGAGAACTTGTGAAAAGCTACGGCTACACAAATATTATTTGTTACCGCGACAACGCGGCCAGCGGGACAACGATTGACAGGCCGGAAATGAACAGACTGCGCGCGGATATTCAAGCCGAGGATATTGATATAGTCGTTATCCGGGATATATCGCGAATTGCGCGAACGCCCGCGCTTGTGTTACAATTTGTTCTGGAACTGGACGAATACAATGTTCAACTCACGACCGTAAACGGCGACAGGTCTAAAGACTTGGCAAACGTATTTAGGCAATACATCAATGGTTGATCGGAAGCAACGGGGCAATTAGCGGTACGCTGTTGCCCTGCTTTCTTTCGGGAGCGTATGTACAAGTTGCACAAAATTCAGGCGCTTAGGACGTATGTTTTTCTACGCGAAAACTTCTAAAAAAGTGTTGTCGCGTACTTGACTTATGCGTCTTTGGTAATCACAATATCAATCTTTCCGTCCTCAATATCCGACAGCATTCGGTTAAAATCCGGGCGTTCAAAATTCAAGCCCGAATAGCCATCGTCAATAT
>JAISKH010000042.1 GCA_031261325.1 Oscillospiraceae bacterium | reverse complement strand
CTCTTCCGATCTGGCTCGCTGACAAGACCGCGAGCGAATTATCCACGCTCTACGGCAACTGGCAGCGGTTTCTCGAAACATCGGCGCGGCTGTACAAGCACAGTTTTCCCGACCAGATGCTGATTTACGCTCAGAAACCGGACGCTATCGCCGTTGCCGAGATTGAGCTTTGGAACGACTCATTTAATCGTTGGGTTAAGCGCGGCACGAGCGGCATCGCGTTGATTGACGATACGGGCAACTACCCGCGTCTGAAATACGTTTTTGATGTCAAGGACACCGAACCGAGCCGCTACAATGCCCGTCCTGTGCAGTTGTGGGAACTGCAACAGGAGCATAAAGCACCCGTACTTGCGGAACTCGCTAAGAATTACGAGGACATCGGCGACTCTCTCGGTGAATCGTTCCGCAACATTGCAAGGCAATTAGCGCGGGAGTATTATAGTGACAATGCCCTTGATATTCAGTACCGCGCCGAAAACAGTATTCTCGAACCGAACTACTATAATGATTTTTCGGGAACAAAAATCGAGCAGCCCGACGACGGTTATCTTGAAAGCGTATTCACAGACGCGCTCTCCAACAGCATCGCCTACACGCTGATGACCCGCTGCGGACTTGACCCGGTGGAACTGTTCGAGGAAGAATCGTTTCAGAATATCTCGGAGTTTAATACTTCCGATATGGTCTACGCGCTCGGTACAGCGACAAGCGAACTGTCGGGACAGGTACTGCGGGACATCGAAATCGTAGTCAAAAAGTATGAGCGCGTGAAAACCGCGCAACTGGCGCAAAACGCCGAAAGGAGCGAAGAAAACTATGACCGAAACCCTTACCTACACGATGCAGGGCGACTACCTGCTGCCGGACGTGACCCTGCCGCCTCTGACACCGGAGGATATGCAACCCCTCGGACGTTACGGCAAGATGAGGAAAGCGTTCCTCAAAGACCACAGGACAATCAATTACAACCGCCTGCTCCTGACGGGCAAACTGTTCCCGCATCTGAGGGAGATAGACCAAGCGGCGAACAGTCGGCTCGAACAAGTGATGTCCGAACTGGTGAAACGGACGCAGTTGCCCGACAAGGCGACCAATCAGATGGGCTGGACAGCAGCGATGAACTCATTGAAAGCACAAGCGGAGGAAATGGTGACGAACGAACTGATTTACGCGTAGAATCCGAACCGCAAACCTTTTCCGCAATGCGGAATAGCTCATCTGAAAACTCAATAGAAGAACTTTTATCAACCTCGGCCGTCACGTCAGCCGAGGTTGATTCTGTTTTGCGCGACGGCGGCAACGATGACAACAGTTTCCTGCGAATCGCCGCTCATTTCGCAAAGAACCGGGACGATAACGAACTGTTCCTGCAACGCGAATATCTGCGCGGGCGTTATGGCAGGCGCGATGTGGAGAGCGGCAAGGGCTTTGATTTCGGCAATCATCACGTCTGCGCTTGGTATGACGAAAACGGCATTTCGCTCGCAATCGGCGCAACAGCAAAAAACAATATCCACAAGGTCACAATTCCGTGGGAAGCTGCCGCCGAGCGCATCAGACAGCTTTACGATGACGGGCAGTATGTCACTCCCGAAAGGCTCGCGGACGCGCTTGATAACGAACACCGTGAGCTTGCAGACAGTCTGTGGAATTTCTACCGCGACGATATGGGCGGCGTTCCTGATGAATGGGATAGCGAACACGGCGGGTATCCCGAAGATATTGACAAAATCAAGGGTTTGCTCGACAATCCCGATACGCGGCAAATTCTGACTGAACGCGTGAGCGCGGATATAGCGGCGTATAATCCCGACGAACACGAGCGGCATTGGCACAACCGTACCCGTTTGCTTTACGATGTTCAAGCGGTTGGACACGCTCCGATATATCCTCCGCAAGCGGCTGTCGAAAGCAAGCCGTTCAGCTATTTCATCACGCACGACGAGATTGACGCGCAGCTTATGTACGGCTCAAACGTAAGCGAGGGCAAGTTTCGCACACTGTCGTTCTTTCTTAACCACTCCGGGGAGAAAGAGCGCGCCGATTACCTTAAAGAGGAGTACGGCACGGGCGGCGGAACAAGGAACGAAATAGACGGTCACGAGGAACACTCGCCCGGAAGCGGGATTACACTGACGCGCGGCGGGTATGGCGCAGGCAACGCAAAAGCTCAGACGAACCTCAAATGGAACATCGCCGCGCGGCGTATTGACGTTCTCATTCGCGGCGGGCAGTATTTCAGCAAAGATGAACTTGACCGTATACCGAACTATGAGCGGATTATACTTGCGCGGTCGATAAACAATTTTTACGCTACCTTGCAGTATGAGGATTATATCAGTGAGCGTCCGTTTCCCGACGATAATAAACTCTATTATCCTGACCCCGACACTTGGGCGGCTATCAGCGATTTTCTGAATGACAGTGAGCGCGTAAACGCCACAGTTGAGCGTATGCAGTACATTTTCGAGAACACGCCGACTGATGACCGTTATTTCAACACGCGAAAAGGAGCATTTGAGCGGCTTGCGATGTTCCGTGACGGCGAATACACGCTGTTTCCGGGTATTGAGAATATCCCCGAACCCGGCGCGGTTTTGCCGCTGCCGAGAGTTGACACAGCGCAAACAGGCAATGCTCCGCGTTCCAATGAGATTTTTGACCTCACGGACGATAACGACCGCGTTCGCGGTTGGGCAGATACGCCGGAATCAGGAGAGCAGCTCACGCTTTTCTCTATTGTCGCGCAAGAGCCGAATTTACCGAGCGTAGATGAACAGCGAACGGCAATCGACCAGTCACTCAAACAGGAAGCCGCCGAAGTTGAGGCGGCTTTTTTAGTGGAGGAAAACTCCGTAGATGAATCCCTCTTAAACATCTCCGACAGCGATAAGGAACGACTCACGGCGCAAATAGCCGAGAATCCGCGCTCCCGCGAAACGGTGAAACTTGTCAAAGAGATTTATGGTGACGGACTGACTATCCCCGTTCCGCAAGCAGTCAAAAGGCTTACGGAACTGGTAAGCGAGGGCAAGTTTGACGTTCCCGCGCAAAAATCCGAACTGCATTTACAAGCGGTCGGTGATTTCTATGAACTTACCGGCAGTGAAGCTCAAATCGCGGCAGAGGTACTCGGATTTACCGTGGCTCTGCGCGACGGTGACGCATTGGTTGGTTTCCCGAACAGCGTTCTCGAAGATTACGTCGGTCGGCTTGCCGAAGCGGGTTACGCTGTGATTGTTCCCGAAACGCTTGAAGCGAAAGAGCAGTCCGCGCCGGAATACAAAGTCGGCGACAGGCTGATGTACGGCGGCAAGCTACACGAGATTACGAAGATTGACGATTACGTTCAGGTTGAGAATCGCGAATTGGATAACCCCGCGAGATACCCGATTTTTGACCGTGTGGCAATTCCCCGCGAACGCTTTGAGCGTGAACTTGCAAGCGGCGAACTCAAAATCGAGCCGCCGCAGGAAGTTCAACCCGAAGCGGCAACCCCGCCGCAAGCCGGAGAACCTTACAGCGTCGGCGATACGGTATGGATTGATAACCGCGAGTTCCGCATTAGCGAAATCGGTGACAGCTATAAAGAGGCGGACGACCTCGACCGACAGTTTGGGACGTTTGGGCGTAGCATTGAGCTTTGGGACGTTGCGCTCTCGAATGTCTATCCGATAACACGCTCAATGTATCAGGGAGAGTTTGAGTTTAAGCTCTCGCTTGACGACCGTAACGAGCGGTTTCTGCCGCTCGCCGAAGCTGCGGAGCAGCCCAATTTGTCGGCAGAGAATGACGAATCCGACGAACTTGACGAGATGGAAATGCAATTCGTCTTTGACGAACCCGAAACACCGATTGAACTCGACTTCGATACCGTAGCGCAGACGGTGTTGGAGCGCGTGATGAGCGGCGAAAGCTATAAAGCCGCGCTCGCCGACGCAACAAGCCGCGCTTCACTCCGCAATCCTTGCACAATGGCGGTAGAGGAAACAATCCGCGACCATTTTGACGATGAGCCGGAAGTATTTCGTCAGTATTTCAGCAACGACGACTTCAATGATAAGCTGTTTGACTATGTTTTGCGGCAATCGTGGGAGAACCGCCCGCAACAACAGCAGGCGCAACTCGAAGCGGAGCAGAAATCAATAACCGACGAGCCGCAGTTTACGGAGATTACAGACCCCGCCGAGTTAGCGGAAATCGAAGCTATTTTCGGTGGCACAAAAGAAACCGAACAGCCTGTAACCCCTCCAAAAAGCTACGTTGAGGGAAGCCGAATCGTACTTGACCTCCGTGCAAAACACACCGGACTGGTCGGCGAATTCCACATTGACGCGGTAGACGACGGCACCATCACAGTAAGCAAGAACAGTTTCACGGAAACAATAACCCGCGCCGAAGCGGAGCAATACGAAATAAAGCCAATAGCCGAGCGCGTTTTACGCGAGCCGGACACAACCTACTACCTTATGCGTTACCAAGAGGGCGTGGACGCGGGCGCGACAGTGAGCCACGACGAGCTTTCGCTTATAACTGAGTTTGCAAAGCGATATGTCATTTGCGCGGAAGCGTGTTACCTGTCCGAATCGGATATGGAGCGGTATAATATCACGTTCCGAAAAATGCCCCGCGACTGGAATCTGCTCCCGTCTGATGCACAATCTGAAATCCGCAAGCTCAAGCCGGAATACGAAACACAATGGCAAGAGATGTACGGAGAAGTGCCGCCGCCGCGCTACGATATTCGTCCGCTCGCCCACGTTCAACAGATTTCAAGTAATCCCCGCATTGTGGATATTGAGGAAAGACCGCAACAGTACGGCATTTGGGATAGCGAAAAGAAAGTGACATACGGTGTCGGCGGTTATCTGAAATACGATGACGGACGCTATCTCACGTTTGACAGCGAAGCAGATGCGGCTCACTTTATCGCTGAGCTTGAAAACGGTACAGTTGTGTTCCCGCCGCGTCAAATCCCCGCAGTCAACTTCCGTATCAACGACGACCATCTCGGTGAGGGCGGCGCGAAAACGAAGTTCAGGGGCAACATTGAAGCTATCCGAACACTTCACACGATTGAAACGGAACAGCGTAACGCCACACCCGATGAGCAGGAAATCCTTTCGCGCTATGTCGGTTGGGGCGGTCTGCCGCAGGCGTTCGACGAGCGGAATAACGATTGGGCGAAAGAATACGGCGAGCTAAAAGGACTGCTCACATCGAACGAATACGATTCCGCAAGAGGCTCCACGCTAAACGCTCACTACACAAGCCCAACGGTCATCAAGGCAATGTGGGAAACTGCGGAGCGGCTCGGTTTTAAGAGCGGCAACGTGCTTGAACCTGCTATGGGCGTAGGCAATTTCTATGGGCTTATTCCCGATTCAATGCGGCAGGCAAAACTATACGGTGTTGAACTCGACACCGTTACCGCGAAAATCGCGCATCTGCTCTATCCGAACGCTAACATTCAGCAGACTGGCTACGAACGCACAGAGTTTTCTGACGCGTTCTTTGACCTCGCTGTCGGCAACGTGCCTTTCGGCGGCTATTCCGTCGTTGATAAGCACTACAAGCAGAACTTTCAGATACACGATTACTTCTTCCAAAAGACGCTCGACAAGGTGCGTCCGGGCGGCGTAATCGCGTTCATAACAAGCAAAGGCACTCTCGATAAGAAAAATCCCGAAGTGCGTAAGTATATCGCGCAGAGGGCTGAACTGCTCGGAGCGGTGCGTTTGCCCAACACGGCGTTT
>JAISKH010000067.1 GCA_031261325.1 Oscillospiraceae bacterium | reverse complement strand
AGCCCGAGCCCGAGCCCGAGCCCGAGCCCGAGCCCGAGCCCGAGCCCGAGCCCGAGCCCGAGCCCGAGCCCAGACCCAGACCCGAGCCCAGACCCAGACCCGAGCCCAGACCCAGACCCGAGCCCAGACCCAGACCCGAGCCCAGACCCAGACCCGAGCCCAGACCCAGACCCAAGCCCAGACCCAGACCCGAGCCCAGACCCAGACCCGAGCCCAGACCCAGACCCAGACCCAGACCCAGACCCGCCCGTAATAATCCCCCCTGTCGTAATCTACCCAACCCCGCCAATCGTCACGCCCTCGCCCACGCCTGTGACGACGGAAACCCCGGAGCCGACGACAGCCCCGACCGCGACGACCCCGCCCGAGGAGCCGACGAACCCGCCGGAGCAGACGGAATCGCCGACGGAGCCGCCCGCGGAGCCGACAGACGCGCCGACAGACGCTCCGCCCGCGGAAACGCCCGAGAACTCCGCGCCCGTGACGGACGCGACGAACACGGTCTACTTCGCGGAGCCGCAGGACGACGGCACATACCTGATTTTCGACGAGTACGGCTTGCCGCTTGGAATCATTACGCTGCCCGAGGGTAAGACGCTTGAGGAAATCGACATTTTCGCAAACCTTGTCCCGCTGAAAGAACTCGCGGTCGAGAACGAACGCGCGTCAATTCCCAGAACGGGCGACGACGCAATGACCGCGCTGCTCATATTCGCGTCTGCAAGCGCACTCGCGGCGGCAGCCGTAGTGCTCGGCAAGAAGTCAAAGCAGAGCTAAAAAAAGACCGTCGGACTGTTAAAGTTCGACGGTCTTTACGTTGACACGCGTCGGCTTGTCATGTTATTATCTATATCAAATTGAAATAAGTTTGAGAGGGATACGCCACATGATTACAGCACTAACAATTTTCCTGCTCACCTACGCGCTGATGCTTGCCCTGTCGAAATATCGGCATTTAATAGCGTTGGCTTCCGCCGCGCTGTTCGTCGCGCTCGGCATCTTGTCGCCCGAGAACATACTCCCCGCGATTGACTATAACGTCATTCTCATGCTCGCGGGCACAATGGCGATAGTCTCGCTGTTCATCGAATCCAACATGCCGCAGAGACTTGCCGACATGCTGCTCGCTCGGACGAAGAACGTCTGTTGGGCGGTCGTCGTGCTCGCGCTGTTCGCGGGCGTGATTTCCGCGTTTGTGGACAATGTTGCGACGGTGCTGATTGTCGCGCCCGTCGGGCTTGCTATTTCCAAGAAGCTGAAAATCCCACCCGTGCCCGTCATAATCGCGATAGCCGTCTCATCTAACTTGCAGGGCGCGGCGACGCTTGTCGGCGACACGACGTCAATCCTGCTCGGCGGATACGCGCACATGGACTTCCTCGACTTCTTCGTAATGGACGGCAAGCCGGGAATGTTCTGGGCTGTGGAGCTTGGCGCGGTCGCGACAATTCCCGTGCTGTTCGCGCTCTTCAGGCAGCACCGCGACAGAGTGCCGCGTCAGGAGCTTGCAAAGGTCAGCGACTATTTCCCGTCGATTCTGCTTATCGCGCTCGTCGGTCTGCTCATCTGCGCGTCGTTCATTCCCGATAAGCCCGCGATAACAAACGGCATAATCTGCGTCGCTCTCGGCGTAATCGGCACGGCTCGCGCCGTCATAAAGCGCGGCGTCGGCGCGGCGGTCGCGGTGTTCAAGGAGATAGATTACGTGACGCTTCTCCTGCTGGCGGGATTGTTCGTCGTCATTGCGGGCATCACGGAGGCGGGCGTTATCGACGCAATAGGCGGCGCGTTCGTCAAGCTCTCGGCGGGGAGCGTGTTCAGAATCTACACGCTGCTTGTGTTCGGCTCGGTGATATTCTCCGCGTTCATCGACAACATTCCGTATGTCGCGACGATGCTCCCCGTCGTGACCGTCATCGCGCAGGAGCTGGGCGTTGACCCGACAATCCTGTACTTCGGGCTGCTTTCGGGCGCGACGCTCGGCGGCAACCTAACCCCGATAGGCGCGTCGGCAAACATCACCGGAATCGGTATCCTCCGCCGCGAGGGCTATGAGGTAAAGGTCAAGGACTTCATGAGAATCGGCGTACCCTTCACGCTGACCGCCGTCCTTGTCGGCTACATATTCATCTGGTTCATTTGGCGGTAGTGCCACGGTTAGGCAAATAAAATAAGCGGACAGCACCGAAACGGCGTTGTCCGCTTTTTGTCGCACTCCCAACCCTCCCAAACTAGAAATATTTACCAACAAATTAACATATACTCCCACATAACGCGCGGCGCGAATGGGGGAGGTCGTCATGCCGAGGAATGTCAAAAAAGAGGACTTGAGGATTATCAAGACGCGCAAAGCCCTGTCGGACGCGCTGCTCGCGCTGTTGCGGCGGTGCAGCTTCAATAAAATCACCGTGCATGACTTATGCGCCGAGGCGATGGTCAGCCGCAGCGCGTTTTACACGCATTACGGCGACAAGTACGCCCTGCTGCGCCAATGGCTCGCCGACATTCGCCGCGACCTTGCCGAGCGGAGCCGCGCCATGCCCGACGAGCAATTTGAGAGCAGCCTGTGCGAGACGTTTATGCGCAACTCCAAGGTGTGCGCCAACCTGCTGGGCGGGGCGGACGGCGAGCTGTGCGAGCTGCTTGCAGAGTACCTGCCGCCGAATATCCGCCTGACGGCGCGCGAGACGGAAAGCGGGCAAATGGGCGCGCGCCACAGGGCACTATCCGACTTTCTCGCGGGCGGACTGTTCAGCCTGCTCCTGCGTCAGGCGCGGGCAAAGCCGACGGAGCCGCAGGTCATGGCGACCGTCAGTTACGTTTGCGGCATGGTTCGCGCCATTCTGGACTGGGACGCGGCGCGGCAGAGCGACGAGACGTAACCCGCGAGCGAGCCTTGCGCAAACGTCAAATATCTTCCGAATCGGCGGAGCCGCACCGTAACGGACGGCGCGGCGCGATTGTTTATCGCCGTAATCCGCCGAAATAATAGAATGTATTGACCGAACAATAAGCGGCGATTACCGCGAATCACGCGCCTTGCGCGGTCACATTCTGAAAAGGGAGATAAAGCGTTTTGAATATATATGATGGCAATAACAAAAACGGCGGGTGCTGCGGCGACTACTCCGTGTCGGGCTGCGGCGCGGACGACAATTATCGAAACTGCGGTCAATGCGGCGGCGTTCCGGGTCCGGAGGGACCGATGGGTCCCGCGGGTCCGCGCGGTCCGCAGGGACCGCAGGGCGACACGGGGCGCAGCGGCTGCACGGGTCCCAAGGGCGACCCCGGTCGTCAGGGCGTTATGGGACCTACGGGACCGGCGGGTCCGGCGGGCACGCGCGGTGAAAAGGGCGAACAGGGCGAGCGCGGTCCGCAGGGCAACACGGGCTGCACGGGCGCAATGGGTCCCGAGGGACCGATGGGTCCGCAGGGGATTCAGGGCGAACAGGGCGTTCGCGGCAATATCGGACCCAAGGGAGACGACGGCTGCCAAGGTCCGCAGGGCGTTAAGGGCGACCAAGGCGTCGCGGGACCCTCGGGACCGCGCGGACCTGTCGGTCCCGAGGGCGACCGAGGCTCCAAGGGCGACAAGGGCGACCAAGGCGTTGCGGGACCGGCGGGCACGCACGGACCGCAGGGAGCCAAGGGCGACCCCGGCCCCGCGGGTAAGGCTGGTCCTCAAGGTCCGCAGGGACCGCAGGGAGAGCAGGGCTGCCAAGGCGTGCCCGGCGTCGCGGGTCCTCAAGGACCCGTAGGACCCGAGGGCGTTCCGGGACCCGTCGGTCCGAAAGGCGACGACGGAGACCAGGGACCGCAAGGCTTGCAGGGCTTGCAGGGGCCGCAGGGCGACCCCGGCGTGAGTCCGACGCTGAACCTCTTGCGCGTGACGCAGACCGACGAGGATACGATTCCCGCAACGGGTCCGGGCGTACCGGTCGTTTTCCA
Source organism: Oscillospiraceae bacterium (assembly GCA_031261325.1). Classification (GTDB taxonomy): domain Bacteria; phylum Bacillota; class Clostridia; order Oscillospirales; family Oscillospiraceae; genus JAIRRO01. The sequence continues at coordinate 119,222 of JAISKH010000067.1, read as the reverse complement.
CGACGACAACCCGTTCTTCAGGGGAACGGCGCTGAAATATACCACGGGCGACGGCAAAGTCAGAATTGACGAGCCGGGCGTGTATGAAGTCACGTACCACTCCGTCGCGATTGTGATTATCGACTCACACGCGCTGCCGAATTATACGTTCGGCTTGTACTTCGCGCTGGAAAACGGCGGCGAGGTTGTCGGTTCCATGCGGCGAAAGACCCTTAACACCGAACTCTCCATCGGTGAATGGCACGAAGTGATGTTATCCGCGAGTACGATTGTGGAGATTCCGACGGCGAACGTGTTGACGCTTGAGTGCTACAAGATTGGCAGCGGCTTAATCAAGGTGCGCGACACGACGATGACCTTTAGAAAGCTCGATTAGCGGGCGCGAACGCGCGATGAATTTCGACTGAAGCAAGCATAAACGGAACGCGGGCGGCATTTAACCGCTCGCGTTCCGCTGTAAGTCGCGTAATTCAGCGCGAAATGTGCCTGTCAACCACAGCCGCTAACCCTCGCTGACGAGCCGCGCGAGAACCGTGTACGCGCAGTTCGACCAGCTGCAACCGTAGTACAGTCCGTCGCCCGTTTTCGGGTCGATGAAGAACGGGAAGTTCGAGTCGGAGAGCGTCTTGCAATAGTTCTCCGCCGCCGCTTTCGCGAACGCGCGGTGCTCCGTGTCCCAAAGTCCCGTGACGATATACATCATCGCCGGCGGCAGGACGCACCCGCGTCCCCACCCGAACGGCGAGAACAGCTCGCTCGTCAGCTTTTCGGAAGCGATTCCCCACGGGCTGAAAAACGTCTCCGTGTCGGACAGGTCGGCGACGAGCTTATCCAGTATCGCTTTCGGCAGTCTGTTGCCGAGAATGACGGGAATGTAATGCACAATGCTGTCGGAATACACAAGCTCGCGCGTCTCGGGCACCAGTCCCGCGAAACGCTCCCCGTCCCACAGCACGTCGATTAGCCGCCCGAGCAGAGCCTTGGACTTCTCATGCCAAGCCGAATATTCCGCTTCGGGCTTGCCGAGCAGCTTGCCGAGGTCGCCGACGGCTTCAAACAGCAGCGTCAGGTATGACGCAATGTCCGGCGTTGAAATCATCAGGTGCTTTGCCCACAGCGTGCAGTCGTCAAGCCCCGTCTCGTCGCTGTGAATCAGGCTCGGCAGCCCGTCCTCATCGTCGTCACGGCAGAGCAGGAACCAGTCCGCCCACTTGCCCATGCCGTCGTAGAGCTTTTCAATTCGCTCCCGCGAGCTTGTTTTAAGCAGGTCGTGCCGCTTCATAATCTCAAGCACCGCCCAACCGTGCATCGGCGGCTTGACCATCAGCGACTCGCACTGCGTGTCGTCATACATATCCGGCAATTGCCCGAGCGGTCCAATGCGGTCAATCGGACTTAGCAGCAGGTCAACCGCGAGGTCTGTGTGCTCCATGAGCGCGACGGCGTTTTGGCACATCTGCCATTGCGAAGCCATAACGCCCGCGAACATCTGAATCATCGTGTGCTTTGCCGTACCGTATGGGCTTGTCAGGAACGACCACAGCAGGTATTCGCATTCCTCCCGCGTCCGCTCATAGGGCGCGGCAAATTTCGGCATCGTCTCAATAAAGTCGTCCCAATCCGCCTGCATCGAAGCCTTTGCCTCCGCGTAAGTCGGATAGCTCGGGCGCACAACGCCGCCGTAGGTCGATTCCTCCAGCACGAGCGTGAACGTACCGTCGGGCGCGGGGCGCGTCTGCCCGTAAATGTCGCCGCTTGCGAGCTTTTCGGGGTCCCACGGCGCAACGCCGTCGTTAAAGTCAAACGACGAGCCGCCAAGCCCCTTGAACACGACGGAGCACGTCAGACGGAAGAACGCCTCCCACGCGCCGTCCTTGCGCGGGTGCACAGTCTCGTGCTGCACCATCGTCTTTTCAAAGCGCAGACCCATGCCCGCGTCTCCCTCCGCGACGAGCTTAGTCGTGTCCGCAAACGTGAACCGCACGTCTCCGTGCGCCGTCTTTAGCGTAAGCTCCGCGGGGCGCACGTCAAGCGTGTGCGCGACCTTTTCGCCGTTGTATGTCGCGAAGATGTTGATGAGCCTGTTCTTGTCGGGCGCGAGCGCGGACATTCCGTGCAGCGTCCCGAGATAGAACGTCGGCTCCGCGCCGGGCATTCCGAACTGGAACAGCGCGAACCACGCCCCGCGGCGCTTGAACATTTTGCCGTCAATGCTGACGGGCTTGTCGTGTGTCGTCGTGCTACTCATTGTGATTCAACCTCCCGATATTTTTAATGATTAGACAGCTTTCTGTCTCTGAAATGCTCTTTCCATTTTCCCGCCGGGCAATATGACAGGCACCGCCCGCAATGCCATGAATCGGCGTGCTGCAACCCGCTGTCGCTGATTGGCAGCTTCGCCAGAGCCGCGCCCACCTCTTGCATCGACGCGTCGTTTTCCACCAAGTCCTCCTTGCCGCCGTACTCCTTGCGGAGCGCGTGCTCAACGACGAAGCACCTTGCCATATTGACCGTCGCGTAAGTGTATTCCTTGTCGCCGAGCTTGCAGGAGTGCTTATCCTCCGTGCCGCGCGCGCCGATTGCGCCAATAGGACACGCCTTGACGCAAATGCCGCAGTTGTTGCAGAGCGGTTCGCCGCCGTACATCGGGTCGGGCGCAAGCTCCGCCGTCGTCAGTATCACGCCGAAGCGGTTGCGCGGACCGAATTCCGGCGTTAACACAATGCTCATCCACCCGAACTCGCCGAGGCCCGCCGCGACAGCCGCGTGCCGCAAACTGATTTGCCGCCCGTTCGTCATCGGACCCGTTGACAGCGGCGTCGCAACCTCGCCGAGTTCGCGCTCGAGCGTCTGCGCCACGGTGTAGCACGCGTATGTAAGCTCGTAATTCGGCAGCAGCGCGTAACCGTAAGTGCCGTACAGCCCTTTCAGGTCGCTCCGCCCGTCCTCAAAGCTGCGGAAGTTCGCCTGAATAATGCCGTCCAGCAGTCGCACGCCCACAACGATTACGGACTTGCAGCCGGGCAAAATCTCCGTCGGGTGACAGCCCTCGGGCGAGCCGTCAAATCGGTCAACACTCGCCACGCCGAGCATATCCATGCCGTTCTTGAGAGCCAGTTCTTTCAGCCTGTTCTTAATGTCCATTGTGCCGCTTCCTTTCCTGAATATCTAATCCCTGCCTTGCTCCCTGTCATAAAACTCGCGGCTGTAGGCGTAAAGCTCCGTCAGCGTCGTCCAGAGCTGCTTCGGGTCGCCGCCGCCGAGCGCGAAGTAAACGCCGCCCTTCGGCGCGTAAATGTCCACAGTCTCGCGTATCGCCGCAATCAACCGCTCGTCCGTGACCTGCGCCACGCCGTCAAGCCCCTCAATGCCCGCCATGAACCCCGTCTTGTCGCCAAGCTCGCGCTTTAACCGCGGCATGTCCACCGCGCGCCGCTGTATCTGCATAAATTCCGCGCCCATATCCGCGATGTAAGGCGCGAACCGCGTGACATTCCCGCAGCTGTGCATCTGAAAGACGACGTTCTTTGACCGCACATGGTCGATTATGCGTCGCGTCGGCGCAAGAATTTGTTCCTCAAACATCTTCTCGGAGAAAAACGTGTCGCGCTCCGTGCCCCAGTCGTCGTGATACGTCAGCATGTCGAGCGGGTAGAGCGAGTTAATGCGGTCGAACAGGCTGATTACAAAGTCGGCGTAACGCTCAAAAAACGCGCGGCACGCCTCGGGTTCCAGAGCCATCGCCAACATTCCGTCGGTGTATCCGCCCGTCAGCGAGACGAGCCGCTCGGTTAAGCCGCGCCCGATGTCGTAGTGCATAACCTTGTCGGGGTCATACGTTTTCATGTACTGCGTCGCCTTTTCCTCCAGCCCCCATTCGTCAAGGTCCGGGAACACAACGACCTTTTCCCAGTTGCAAATGTCCGCCAGCAGCTGCGTCCCGGGCTTCAGCATTGCTCCGCCCGCGCTGACGACCCACTCCCACTCGGTGTTGAACCAATCAAGGAAGTCGTAATTCTCCGTCGCGGGGCGCAAAAAGTCCGAATGCACCTGCATTCCGCGCACGTGATGCGCGATAATGTCGTTCGCCCCCAGCGACTGGAAGTCCGTCAGCGAGTTAGGAACCCACAGCGGATTGTCCCGCGCCGCCGCGCGTCGAAAGTTCTCCCGCGCCGTAATCGGCGTGTCGAATTTCGGCGTTTTCAGCTTAATCGGCGTGTAAGAAATCTCGGAATCCACCATCGGAACAGCAGGGTCGCCATACGCGGGTCTCGGATATTTCACAGCAAATCCTCCTTTATATATCAGTTCCCAAATATTTGCTTTCAGTATAGCATAGCCCCCGAAAAAAAACAACGCTTGACAATGCAGTCAAGCGTCGTTTTAAGTCGTCAAAAAACGCTGTTTTTTGACGAAAGCGGGGGCAGGAACATCGCGCGGCGAAAAGGACGGGGGACGCGGCGGTTAATTTTCGCTTTGCGGCGTGAAGCCAATCTTGCGGACGGTCGATTCCGCGCCGACGGAGGGTGCTTCAAAGTCGTCGGCAATCAGCGTCGTAATGTCGCCGCGCGTCAGCGCGTCAACGTCGTCCGTGTGCACGAGCCGCGACGCTTGCTTAAGCTTCGCCTTTTCAAACAGGTTGCGGGCGAACCGCCCGTTGCCGAAGTCGCTCTGCGTCATCGCGGACTTGTAAATCGGCAGGAGCTTATCGCGCACGTCGGAGCCGAGCGTCACGCCCTGATTCGTCGCCATGAGCTGCGTAATCTGAAACAGCTCGTCGGAGTCGTAGTCCGAGAACGGCACGTGGAACGCGATGCGCGAGCGCAGCCCGGGGTTAGATTGCAGGAAGCCCTTCATCTTGTCGGGGTATCCCGCGAAAATGACGACCATATCCTCGCGCGCGTTCTCCATCTCCTGCACTATGGTGTTAATCGCCTCGTCGCCGTACAGCCCGACGTCGCCGTCCACGAGCGAGTAAGCCTCGTCGATGAACAGCACGGAGCCTTTCGCATCCTTGAATTTCTGCCGCACGCGCGGCGCCGTGCCGCCGACATATCTGTCCACCAAGTCCGCGCGCCCGACTTCGTAGAGGTTGCCCTTTGAGAGCAGCCCGTTCTCTTTCATAATCCGCGCGAACAGCCGCGCGACGGAGGTTTTCGCCGTGCCCGGGTTCCCTGTGAACACCATGTGCATGGCGGGACGCTCGGACGCGAACCCCTTGTCGCGGAAGAGCTTCTGCGCCTTGTAGAAGTCGAGAGCCTGATTGATGACCGCCTTGGATTCCGCCAGCCCAATCATCGCCTCAAGCTCGGAGAACGCGCTGCCGCGAGCTTTCTTGGTCGCGAGCTTTTTGCTTACAGTCTCCAGCCCCGCGTACTGCGAGTAAACCTGCGTGCGCATGTTCTTGTCCAGCCACTCGTCAAACACGCGGTTCAGGTCGGCGGTCAGGTGCCCCTTTTCGGGGTCGGCGGCGCACTTGTAAAGCGAGCGGTCGGGCTTAACCTTGTTCGCCTTTGCCAGTCCGCGCAGGTAAGCCTTTGCCTTTTCGCCGAACACGGTGTCCTCGTTCAGCTCGACGATTGTCACAACGCCGAGCCGCTCCATGAACAGGCTCTTGACCTTTTCACAGGCGCGCGGCAGACACAGAATTGTCAGCACGTCGCGCTTATGCTCGCGCATCGTGTCGCAAATGCTCGTGATAACCTCGAGCCGCGCGTCTATGTAGCCGCCGTCTGTTGCGTCCGCGGAGTTATAAGCCACGGCGACCGCGCCGTCGGAGTTCGCTTCGTACAGATTGTTGTAAATGGATTCATAGACGCTGCTGCTCGCGTTGAACGAAATTTCGGTGTAACGCGAGTTTTCGACGCGGCGGTTCGCGTGCAGCGCGGTTACGAGCATTTCCACCATCTTGGCGCGAACCTTTGCGTCGTCGGTCTGAATCAGGTAATGAACGGGGTGCCCCAAGCGCACCTCGCGGACGTTGCCCGCGTAAATACGCTCCAGCTCGGGGACGAACTGCTCCTCACAGAGCAGCTTTTGAGTTTCCTTAATGAGCGTGTCCTTTGTAACCCCCGCGCGGCAAATCGACTCGTCAAAGCTCAATCTGCTGCTGCCCAGTCCCTCAAGTCCGACCTGCTCCAGAATCTCGCTGCACTCCTGAATGTAGTCAATGCGCTCCGCCGTCCGCAGGAGGTGGGAAATGGTGTTAAACGTCGTCTCCTGAATCTTTATTTCAAGAACCTCGTCCTTATCAATTTCGGCGATTTCAAAAAACGCGCGAACGTTCGAGCTGTCAACCATGCCGTTCTTGCAGAACGCGCCGAGCACGACGCGGCGGTTTTTAATTTCGGACACAAAAATGAAAAGCTCTTTGCCGCCGTTGCGGTAAAACGCGTCCGATACGCCGTGAAAGCTGCGCACGTAGTCGCCGCGCTCTTCGCGGTCCGCGGGCAATAATTTATTGAGGCTTTCAACCTCAATTTTAATAAACCGCATGTTTCGTCTCCTTGTCTTGTCGTTATGCAAATAATATACCAGATACACAATTTAGTTGCAATAAACCTGTAGTTTATTCCATGTAACAAAAATGTAACATAAAAAGTGCAAATAAGTTTGGAAAAACGAAAAACCTGTGTTATAATAGCTTTTGCCGTCAGGGAAAGGCGGATTAGGACGTGGAAGGAGTTATAATGGACAGGAACATGTTTCCGGTGATTGACATCGTTGCGACGGGCAAAAACATTGAGCGTTTGCGCCGCCGACACGGTCAATCGGTAAAAGACTTGCAAGAGTACTTCGGCTTTGACCAGCCGCAGGCGATTTACAAGTGGCAGTGGGGCAAGGCGTTGCCGTCGGTCGATAACCTGTACGCGCTCAGCGTACTGTGGGGCGAACCGATAAACGGCATCTTGGTCGAGGCCGACCAAGATGCCGTTCATCTTGACGAGTTTTATTCAGACATAAAAGGTCACGCGAATAAGTTCGGAAAACCCGCGTTTAAGTGGTATGATTACGAATGATTGGAGTGTGATAACATGATAAACACAGGAGATATACTTTACTCAACGATGAACTGCTTTAACGAGATGCTCGCCGTGAACTTCTACCTCGTGGTGAAGCGAACGCCGAAAACCGCCGTGCTGCAAGAGCTTGAATGCGACCAAGCGATTGACCCCGAGCGCGACGCGCACCGACTGGACTTGCTCTGCACGCCGATTATGACGGCGCCGCGCGGCGAACCGTTCCGCAGCAAAATCCGAACGTGGAAGAGCGACGGCGAGGAGTACATTAGTGCCGGCTACGAGTTCATCAAGTCGTGGGACGGCGAACCGGTCGAAGCATGGCAAGAGGGATAACAAAAAAGCCCGAAAACGGAACGATAATTCGTCCGCTTTCGGGCTTTGTGTTGTCGCGAATTAACCGCCTACGCGACTATTTCGGGTCGGAATAAATGTTGCAATCAGGCAAGGCAACCTGTAAATCCGCAATTTGCCGCTCGTTCAGCGGATTATCGACCAAGCTCAACATCGCCAAGTTCGTCAGCGCGGCGAGCGGCGAAGCGTCGCCGATTTGGTTGCCGTCCAATATCAACATATTCAGCTCCGTCAACGAATCGAGCGGCGCAACGTCGCGAATTTCGTTCTCGGACAAGTCCAACTCCCACAACTCCGTCAACCCCGCGAGCGGCGCAACGTCGTCAATCTCGTTGCCGTTCAACCACAATTTCGTCAAGCCTGTCAACCCCGCGAGCGGAGCAATGTCGCGAATTTCGTTGTCGTTCAAGCTCAACTCCAACAGGTTCGTCAGCGAGACGAGCGGCGTGAGGTCGCTCGTTTTCGTGCCGTACATGTAAAGCTGCGTCAGGCTCGTCAGCGAAGCAAGCGGCGCGAGGTCGCTGATTTCGCTGCCTGTCAAGATAAGCGTTTTCAGATTCGTCATACCCCGCAGCGGCTCAAGGTCGGAATCCGTCAGCTCGAACCCGGATAAATTCAATTCGAGCAAGTCCTTCTTAAACTGCTCGCCGCCAATGGTTATGTAGTCGGTTGCGTCCTCCCCCTACGCGGGTTTCCCGCCGCACGCGGCAAGTCCGAGAACCAGCGCGAGCGCAAGTAACAATGCCGTGAGTTTTTTCATTTTTCTCCTCCATAAAATCCGACGCATCGCAAGTGATTTTGCAACACGCTGCAAGGTCAAGCCTATTATATCACATTCAACCCGTATTGTCGATTAAAACACGACGATTCACGCGCTAAAATTCGTCTAAATTGACATAACCCGCTTGACTGTTGAGCGAAAATATTGTACAATGTGGCAAAAGTCGGCGGCTGCAAACGCGGGTTTTCGGTCTGTCGGGGTCAACTTGAAAATATAAATGCAGGAGGAAAAGAAATGAGTAACGCAACATGCAAATATCCGCACGTTTTCGCGCCGATTCAGGTGCGCGGGGCGTATTACAAGAATCGTCTCTGCCAGTCCACGCCGGGCGCGGGCGGCACGGGCGACGCGAACGGACACCTTACGCAGCGCACTCTCGACTATTTCCGCCCACAAGCGCGCGGCGGCGCGGCGGTCGTAACGGTCGGCAACTGCTCGATTGACACCACCGAGTGCTATGACGAGCCGGAGCAGGTCGATTTGTCAAACGACGGCGTAATTCGCGGTCTGGCAACCTTTGTGGAGATGTGCTCAAAGTACGGCACAATAGGGCAGGTCGAAATCAACCACAACGGCGCGCTTCAGGGCAACATTGACGGCACAAAGGCGGGCGTTACCGGTTGGGGACCGAGCGCGATTATCACCGAGGCGGAGCTTGTCCGCGCAAAGCAGTCGAATCGCGAGCCGATACCCTGCCACGAGATGAGCCGCGAGAAAATCGCCGAAACCGTCAAAAAGTTCGCGGACGCGGCGGGTCGCTGCGCCAAGGCGGGCATGAAAACAGTGCAGTTCCACGGGGCGCACGGCAACCTGCTCTCGCAGTTCCTAAGCCCGTATTTCAACAAGCGCACGGACGAATACGGCGGCTCCGTCGAAAATCGCTCGCGCTTCGCGTGCGAGGTGCTGGACGCGGTGCGCGCGGCAATAGGCGAGGACGTGGTTATCGAATACCGCATGTCGTCGGAGGAGCACGAGGAGGGGTTCGCGCACTTCCCCGAAATACTTGAATTTGTGGGTTACATAAAGGACAAAATCGACATTCTGTTCGTAAGCGGCGGTCTGCACGACACGCAGGGCAAGCCGGAGCGTATGCGCCCGATGGTGCCGCCCTACAGCTATCCGCAGATGATGAACGTCGAGCGCGCGGGAATAATCAAGCAAAAATATCCCGAACTGCTCATAAACGTCGTCGGCGGCATCAAGAATCCCGCCCAAGCTGAGGAAATAATCGCGAGCGGCAAGGCGGATTTTGTCAGCTTCATGCGCGCGCTGATTGCCGACCCCGAAATGCCCGCCAAGTACGCGGCGGGGCGCGAATGGGAGCACACGCCGTGCCTGCGCTGCCAATGCCTGAAAATCGACAAGCAGGGACGCTTTGTCGGTCCCTGCGCCGTAAACCCGATGGTCAGCTTTGCGGGCGAATACCCCGAGCTGAAAGTGCCGAAAGCGCCGCGCGCGAAAAAAGTCGCGGTTATCGGCGGCGGACCCGCCGGAATCCAAGCGTTGAAAACGCTGCTCGAGCGCGGACACGACGTGACGCTGTACGAAAAATCCCCCGAAATCGGCGGTCAGGTAACGCTCGCGGCGCAGCCGTTCTTCAAGCAGGACATTCGCGAATATCTGGGCTATCTGCGCGGCTTTGCCGCTCATTCGGGCGCGAAAATACTCACGGGAGTTGAAGCCACGCCCGAAATAATCAAGCTTGAGGGCTATGACGCGCTCATCGTCGCAATCGGCGCAAAGCCGCTCGCGCTGAAAATCCCGGGAATCGAGCGCGCGAAGTGGGCGCCCGAGGTGGCGGCGGGCGACCTTACGGACGGCGCGAGCGTCGTCATAATCGGCGCGGGACCCGTCGGACTTGAGTGCGCGGTGGAGCTTGGCAAGGCGGGCAAGAAAGTCACCGTACTCGAAATGGCGGCGACGCACGGCTTGGGCATGGACATGAGCGGTCTCGGCGGCGGCGACAGAATTCTCGCGTGGCTGGACGAATACGGCGTGACGGTAAACTACAACGCGCGGCTCACACAGGTTGACGATACGACCGTCACCTACACAGTCGGCGGCGAAGCGGTCACGCTCCCCGCGGACGCGGTTCTGCTCGCGGCGGGCTTGACGACGCAGCTTGACGCGGCGCGCGAGTTCCTTTCCGCCGCGCCGAACACAGACGTGTACTTCGCGGGAGACTGCCGAGAGGTCGGCGAAATTCGCGAGGCGACGCGCGCCGCGTTCGATATTTGCAGGGAAGTGTAGACAGATAACGGTTAACGGATAACAAATAACAGATACGGGATTGGACGATGGGGCATTGCGCTTGGCGCGCAACCTTACATTTTGATTTTGGGGGCGGATTATGGGACTGCACAAGCTTACTCCGCGCGAGAACTATCTGACGGTGCTTAGGGGCGAGGTGCCGGAGTGGGTGCCGCACTACACCTACGGTCCGCCCGCGCAGGACGCGCCGCCGCCCGCGAACGCGATGTTCGAGCCGCCGATGCTGGCGGCGCACCGAGTGAACGGCGGCGGGCGCGACATTTGGGGCGTTAACTACCTGCCCACGGAATCGACGGGACAGGCGTTAATTCCCGACAACAGCGAGTTTATCCTGCCGCTAGAAAAGCTGCCGCGCTGGCGCGAGGTTATCAAGGCTCCCGACCTCGGCGGCATAGACTGGGAGCGCATGTGCCTGCCCGCTCTTGAAAAGCAGGGCATTGACAGGACGCAGACCGCGCTGTTTCTAAGCCTGCACGTCGGGTATTTTCAGCTCCTGATGTCGTTCATGGGGTTTGAGGACGGCTTGCTCGCGTTCTACGAGGAGCCTGACGCGGTGCATGAGCTGCTCGACTACCTGTCTGAGTTTTACATGAAGATTGCGGACGCGACGCTCGATATTGTAAAGCCCGACATTCTCATGCTCGCGGACGACACCGCCGCTTGGAACAGCCCGTTCATCTCCGCCGACATGTACCGCGAGTTTATCCTGCCGCACCACGCCAAGTTCGCAAGGCGCGGACGCGAGCGCGGACTGCCGATGACGATGCACAATTGCGGCAAGTGCGAGGGCGTGCTTGACATGCTCGTCGATATGGGGATAAACGGCTGGGACCCCGCGCAGTCGTGCAACGACCTTGCGGGAATAAAGCGCAAATACGGCAACAAGCTCGCGATTACGGGCGGGTGGGACGCGCGCGGCAGATTGCTCGAAGCCGACGTTACGGACGAGGAAATTCGGCAGTCCGTGCGCGACGTGATTGACGCGCTCGCGCCCGGCGGCGGTTACGCGTTCGCGGGCGGCTATCTCGTGCCGACGGGAGACGCGGAAGCCGCGCGCCGCAACGCGATTGTAAGCGGAGAAGCCGCGCGGTATTGCGGCGAGTTCTACGAACGGCAATAATTACATGAAAGAAGGCGAACCTATGACAGAGCAGTTCAACTACGGCAGCGCGCCGGCTAAGTGGCCGTACCCCGTCAGGTACGACGTTGAGAACCGAATCGAAACGGACGTGCTCATCATCGGCGCGGGCGTCGCGGGAGCGATGGCGGGGCTTATGGCGGCGCGGCGCGGCGTAAAGGTCGCGGTCGTCGATAAGTCGCCCGTGGACATCAGCGGCAGCGGCGGCAGCGGACTTGACCACTATCTCGACTGCTATTCCAACCCCGACTGCGCCATTACGCCCGAGGAGGTTATGGAGCTGCCGCACGAGGAAAACTACTTCATGCCGCGCCGCGACCACAGGTCTTACATACACATGAAAGGCTCGTGGGAAAACCTGCTTGAGCTGGAAAAGCTCGGCTTGCACTTCCGCGACGAGGAGGACGAGTTTAAGGGCGCGCCGTTCCGTGACGATAAGACGAAAGTCATGTACGCCTACGACTACAAAACGCGGTCGTCAATCAGGCTGCGCGGCGGCGCGTCGCTGAAGCGGCACATGCGCGACGGATTGGTCAGCGAGCCGAACGCGGAGCTTTACGAGCGCGTCATGATAACATCGCTGCTGACCGAGGACGGCAAGTCCGGCGGGCGAATCGTCGGCGCGACGGGACTGAACGAGGAAACGGGCGAGTTCTACGTGTTCCAAGCGAAGTGCGTGATTATCAGCACGGCGGGCGTGTCCATGCAGGGCACGCAGACGTGGACGTTCAACTCCGAAATGTTCGCCAACGGCTACCGCGCCGACCCGCGCAACACGGGCGACGGCGTTGCGATGGCGTGGAACGCGGGCGCGGAGCTGTACAGCGAGCAGTCGTTCGGGCAGACGATGATGACGGGACCCTTCGGCTGGCCGTGGTACGGCATAGGCAACCCCGACAACACGTGGCACCCGTGCACAATAGTCGATAACAGGGGCAAGGTTATCCCGTGGGTGGACTCGCAGGGCAACCCGATTACGACAATCGAGGAGCGCACGCTCCCCGCGCCGGGCGAGCGATTTATGAGCATGAACCGCCCGACGCCGTTCATCGACCCCGAGCTAATCCGCAGCGGCTACTACGAGTTGCCCCTCTGGGCGGACATCTCGTCGCTCCCCGAGCACGAGCGGCGCGGAATATGGGGGCTGATGGTCGGCAACGAGGGCAGAACGCGCTTCGCCGTGTACGATTACTACAACAAAGCGGGCTTTAACCCCGAGACCGACATGCTGATGTGCCCGATAATGTCGCCCGAGAACTTCGGCAATCAATGGAAAGACTGGTTCCAGGGCGAGCCGGACAACAATAAGTTCTGGAAAGCCGACACGCTTAAGGGCATAGCGACCGACTGGAACCAAATGTCAAACGTCGCGGGATTGTTCGCGTCCGGTTCCGAATCGGGGCAGGGCGGCGCGGTTGCGGGTTCTTCCGGCGCATACGCGGGCAACCGCGCGGCGGAGTACGCGCTAAAGGTGACGCACGGGCAAATCAGCGAGACGCAGGTTTCCGCGGAAAAGGCGCGCGTGTACGCCCCCGTCAACCGCATGGGCAACCCCGAAGCGGCTGTCAGCTGGAAAGAGCTGTGGATGGGCATGAACCGCGTCATGCAGCAGGACTGCGGCGAGTTCCGCTCCGTCGCGCTGTGTAAGCACGGACTCATGTGGCTGGACAGCATTAAAAAGCACGAAATGCAGCTCACCTACGCGCGAAATCCGCACGAGCTGGCGCGCGTACTGGAAGCCGAGAGCCGCGTCACCGTCGCGGAAATTTATCTCTACCTCTGCCTCGCGAACTTCGAGACGGAGGAGGAGGGCGTCGCGAAAGACAAGCTCCTGTTCGCGAAGCTGTCTGACGGCGAGCTGCTGCGCACTTACAGAGACGACGGTTGGTGGCTGAAAGCGCCATACGCGCCGACGTACAAGGAAAACTATGAGAACTGCCGCGCGCAGGAAAAGGAGGGCAAATAACATGGCGGAAGCGTATTTGGTACCGAACCCGATTGCGCCGAACCAAACCGTGTCGATTGACGCGGAAAAGTGCGTCGGCTGCAACGAGTGCACGCGGCATTGCCGCACGCAGACAATCATGCCGAACCCCGCGGCGGGCGAGCCGCCGATTGTTATCTACCCCGACGAGTGTTGGTTCTGCGGCTGCTGCATCGCCGCGTGTCCGAACGGCGCGATTACGATGCACTACCCGATTAACCAGCGCGTGTTCTTCAAGCGCAAGGAAACGGGCGAGGTGTACCGCATAGGCGGACCCGACGCGCCCCCGCAGACATACTTCAAACCACCTGTTGGATAATTGACAATTGACAATGGACAATTGACAATTGGGGACGTTAGATAGAATAACTGGGAGGATTTTTTTATGACTCCGAAAGAGAATTATTTGCGCATGTTGCGGCATGAGCCTTATGAGTACGTGCCGTCCATGTTCGAGCCTTACATGGCGGGCGTGACGGACGAACTGCTCACGCCGCAAGCCGCGCCGAACGGTCCCGTCGTGACGGGTCTGGGCGTGACATACGTCGGCAGCCCCGACAACGGCTTTGGCGCGATGCCGAAACCCGGCGTCGTCGTGCTCGACGACATTACAAAATGGCGCGACGTTGTTAAGCTGCCCGACCTTTCGGGGCGCGACAAGGAAGCGTATTACAAGGCGCGCTCCGCGAACATTGACCGCTCACAGGTCGCGGTCGTGACGGACGGCGGCGACTATTTCCTGACGCTCGTCGCGCTCATGGGCTTTGAGAAAGCCCTGCTCGCGCTGTACGAGGAACCCGAGGAGGTAATCGCGCTGTTGACGCACATCTCCACGTTCTACGTTGAGGTTATGAAAGACATATTCCATTACGTGAAGCCCGACATTTACATACTGATGGACGACGACGCGGCGTATCGCGCCCCGTTCTTCTCGCTCGACATGTACCGCAAATTCTTCAAGCCGTTCCACAAGCTGCATTGCGACCTTGCGCTGGAAAACGGCGCGTTCATCAACCGCCACGACTGCGGCAAGTCGGAGCAATTCATCGACGACTGGCTTGAACTCGGCGTGCGCGAATGGAACCCCGTGCAAATCAGCAACGACTGCAAGGCAATCAAGCGCAAATATTGCGGCAAGCTCGTCATGTCCGGCTGCTGGGACAGTCAGGGCGAGCTTGGCGGCAAGAGCGTCGATAAACAAAAGCTGAAGGACGCGCTCGTCGATTATGTGGACACCTACGCCCCGGGCGGCGACTTCACGTTTGCCGCGATGGGCGGCGGCATGGGCGACAACTCGCCCGAAGCGGCGGAGCGCCGCGACCTAGTGCGCGACTTCTTCTTCGACTACGCGCGCAGTCGTGTTGAGTGAGCGGCGAAATAAACAGCAAAAGCACCGCGAAAGCGGTGCTTTTTTGTTATTCCGAGAATGTATCCAACAAAACGTCAACACACTTTCGTTGTTTCGCGGACAGCCGCCTAAGCGCGTCGATAACGGCAATTTCGTCCTCGGACAATCCGTATTTTTCGAGCGGTTCAATGCGCCGCCTGTTATTTGTCGCACCGACGAGAAAGTCAATTGAGGTATCGAAAAAATCCGCCAACAGCTTAAGCGTTCGTATGTCAGGCTCATAAAAGCCGTGCTCGTACCTGTGGATATTCTGCTGATTGGTACCGATGTGCTCGGCGAGCCTTTGTTGGCTTATTCCGCGCTCCTCGCGCAGCTTTTTCAGATTCTCCATAATATCACCCCAACCGCTATCATAACAAGTTAGGCGTGTTTTTAATAAAAGCGAATATGTGTTGACAACACGGATTATGTGTCGTATAATGGGGGCAGGGTTATTATATTGTAAAGGAGAATTTCTGTGGCACTTATTAAATGCCCCGAATGTGGACAAGAGGTTTCCGACAAAGCGGCAAATTGCCCGAAGTGCGCGTATCCGATAAGTAGTACCCGCTTGGATGGCAAGGTGCGAATTAAGATTGGTCGTCACCCAACTGCACCAACAACTGTTCGCATACTGAAAATGAAGTCGGGAAGAGAATTAGCGAGAGGTAAATCTAGCTCGGTGATTGAGTTTGAGGTGGATGAACCAACTGAAATCGGTTTTTATCAGGATGGAAATACACTTAATTGCAAGGCAACAGTAGATGCGAGTAATGGTGGGCGATATAGTGTTGATTGGGGTGCGGGTATTTTTCTGCCGCGAATGGAAAGTTGCACAAAAGTCGATGTATTTGACAGCGATTAACATGCTCTCAGCCTTTGTAGGTGCACATATAAAACTGGGAAATACAAACCAAAGGAGTGATTTTTATTAAAAAAATTATAAAGGTCATCTCCATGGTGGACGTGGGATTAGTTATATTGTAGCTTTTCCTGCTCTGCCTTGGAGTGACCGCGCCGCCGTGGCTTGCCATCGTGGCTTGTGTACTTGATTTGTACACAAGAATCAGTCTGCTCTGGCAGAAGAAGGACTAATCACCCTGCAAAGAACCGGGAGGGAACGCCCGGTTTCTTTGTTGCCTATCCCACAACGACAAGCCCGCAAGTGCCATACGGCACTTGCGGGCTTGTTTAATTGCAAAAACCCTTACACCATAATCTCATAACGCGCGATGTAGTTCTCCTGGTCGTCGAACGGGAGGTGCGTGAAGTACGCGGAGAAGCCCGCGATGCGCACAATCAAATCCTGATAATCCTGCGGACTCTTCTGCGCCGCGCGCATAACCTCGGTGTCCGCCACCGTGAAGTGGAACTGAATCCCGCCCATCGTGAAGAACGACTGAATCAGCTCACGAACCTTTGCCGTCGCTTCCTCGCCGCGCACGGAGTTCGCGTCAAACCGCAGGTTAATCGCCCCGCCGCATGTCGCCTTATCCCAAGGAAGCTTCGCGACGCTCTTCACGTAAGACAGCGGACCGTTTTTAACCGCGTCGGGACGCGGGTCCGCCGACGGAGACAGCGTTTCGCCCGTCTTTCTGCCGTCGGGCGTCGCCCATGTGCGCTTGCCGCCCGCAACCCACGCGAGGTCGAGTATTCCCATGTTAACGTGCCCGTGGTTCGGTCCCGGCAGCGAATTGGCGTAACTGAGCCAGAAATCCGTCACCCATGTCGCCAGCGCGTCGGGCGCGTCGTTGTCGTTCCCGTAGAACGGAACTTCGTTCAGGATTTTCAGGCGGAGCAGCTCGTGCCCCTCCCAGTTGGCGGCAATCGCGTCATAAAGCTCGCGCGTCGTGACGCTCTTGTCCTCAAAGCAGAGCTTCTTGATAACGTACAGACTGTCGGTGACGGTCGCGATTGCGTTCGTCATCGTGCCCGTGCCGTTGTACTTCGCCCCGCCCCACGTAACGTCCTTGCCCGACTCCATGCAGCCCTCGGTCATGGTTGAAACGGACGGAGCCGGCCACGCGGTTTCAAAGACAAACGCGGCGAAATGGTTCATGCGCGCCATGTTGTCCAACCCCGCCTTTGCCAAGCGCACAAATTCGGCTTGAATCTCCTCAAAGGTTTCGTATTCGTAAAGCTTTTTCGCGTCGCCCGGTCTTTCCATGCCCGACATCGGGTCGCGGTTGCCGTGAATGACCGTCTGCAACGTCTGCAACATGCCTGTGCCGCCGCCGAACGCGCCGCAGTTGGAAGCCATCGACCACTCCTTGCCGCCGACGGCAGGCTCGACGCAGCCGAATATGCCGTATCTCCGCGCGTCCTCAATCGGCACGCCCTTGTCAAGCAACTGCTGAATAATAACGTCGTCGTTGTTGAATTGCGGCAACCCGCCGGAACGCTTACTGCAAGCAATGCCCAGTTCCCAAATGCGGTCGGGCGTGTGCTTGTTGACGCGCAGCGCAAGGCTCGGCTCCGCGACGCGCAGACGGTAATACGACAGCAGGAACAGCTCCGTCGCCAGATTGTAGTCGCCCGTTCCGTCCGACTTCTGCCCGCCGAGTGTGATGAGCGAACCCGCCGCGACGTTTTGCCCGCCGCCTTGCAGGTCGTACAGGGTCTTGCCCTCGTTATGCGCCGCGATTAGCTGGTCGTTATTGGGCTTCGGGAACATGATAATCTGGTTGCCGATTTGCAGAATGAACGCGTCGGCGTAGTCCTGCGCTTCCTCGCGCGTGATTGCGCCCGTCGCGATGTCGTTCTCGACGAGTCCGCCGAGATAGCTGTCGATAAGCGCGGGGGAATCCGCCCAATGCACGCCCTCCGCCGTTAGGAGATTCTGGTAGAACAGTATAGCCTGACAACCCTCCCAGAAGTTGCGCGCGGGATTTTCCAAAATCCAGTCGCACGAATCCGCCATTTTCAGCAGCTCCGCCGCGCGCTCCGCCGTCGCCGTCTTTGCCTTTTCGCGGCAACCCTCCGCGTAACGACGGCTCATGAGGATAATCGCGTCGCACGTCTTGACCATCGCGCGGTAGAACAGGTCTTGGCGGACGTTATCGGTCGTCGTGTGCGCCTTAATCTCCGCGAGCTTTGCCTTCGCCTCGTCGCGCACCGCGCCGAAGCCCGTGAGCACCACCTTCTCATAGTTGGGCGTAAAGTGCCCGGGGTACGAGCCGTTTAAGAACTTGGCGAACGCGCCCATGGGACCCGCGAAAAATTCGTCCGGGAACAGTCCGCGCGCCGTCGCGCCGATGTCGTTGTCCTCCCAGAAGTCCGCGGCTTTCAGCAGGTATTCGCGCTCCTCGTCGGACACCCACACGCTGCCCGGAACCTGCCAAGCGGCGCGGAACCGCTCGTCCGTGTCGCCGAAGTTGCTGCGGAACCACATCGCGCCCGTCTGCTCGATGTCAAAGTGCACCGTGCGCGTGTGCGGACCCGCGTCGCCGAGGAAAATGTCGTCGTCGTCGACGTTAATCTCCCTCGTGGCGCACCAGTCGTACAGATACCCCGCGCGCTTGAGAATCGGGTACTGCCCCTCGTGCGTCTTGTAGTATTCCGTGAGTATGCGGTTGCGCTCGACATTCAGGCGCAGGTCCTTGTTGATGCGTTTCCTCTTGTCCCTCAGGTCTTGAACACGGTCGGAAATGGGTAGGTCAAAGTTTGCCATGTCATGCTCCTTCCCGCGCCCGATTAAGGCGCGTATGTAAAATTTATTTATCCGCTAATATAATTGACAGTTCAGCCCGAAACTCTGAAACATTTCGAGAGTCCGCTCCATAAACGCGTCGTCAGGCGGCTCGACATTCGTCAGCTTATACCGCCAGCCCAGACGCTCGTACTTCATGCGCCCCGTCTTGTGATACGGCAGCAGCTGCACAAGCTTAACGCCGTCGCCGAGCGACGCGCAAAACTCCGCCGTTTGCCGCAGATTCGTTTCTCTGTTCGTCAGCTTGGGGATAACGGGCACTCGAATTTGCAACGCCCCGCCGTGCGAGGAAAGGAACCGCGCGTTGTCCAAAATCAGCTCGTTGCCGACGCCGACGAGATTCTTGTGCATCACCGTGTCCATGTGCTTAATGTCGTACAAAAACAGGTCGATGTATGGCAAAATCTCCGCAAACAGCTTCTCGGGCGCAAAGCCCGTCGTGTCAAGGCAGATATGTATGCCGCTGTCCTTCAGCCTTTTCGCGAGATTCAGGGTGAAGTCGAACTGCGCCATAGCCTCCCCGCCCGAAATCGTAATTCCGCCGCCGTTTTGGAAGAACCCGCGGTCCTTGATAACGCGGTCGTACACTTCGTCAACCGTCGTGTCCCAACCCGTCGCGTAAAGTGCCTTGGGAATACACGCGCCCGCGCATTTCAAGCAGCGCGTGCATTTGGCGCGGTCAATCTGCGCCTTTTGTATCATACCCGAGCCGTCCAGAGCCTTAACGGGTTCGCCGCGCGTCAGCGCGCCCGTCGGACATGCGTCCACGCACGCGTTTCGGCAAATGTCCGCGCCCAGGCACTTGACCTGCAAATAGCCAAGCTCAAACTCGTGCTTCTGCGACTCGGGGCTGTGGCACCACAGACAGCTCAAGGGGCAGCCCTTTGTGTAGACGGTCGTGCGAATACCCGGCCCGTCGTGCACCGCATAGCCCTGTATGTCGTATATATGTCCGGTTACGTTCTTATAGTCCAATCGACAGACCCACCTTTAACATTGTTGATTATTACCTGAAAATGCCCGTGTTCTTATAGTTTTTCGGCATCTGCATTCCAGACAAGCATTAGCCGATACCGACATTTGTCCACCATTATACTCCCAAAGTTCCGACAGGTCAACCGAAATGTTCGCGAAAAAATCACATTATAAATCACGTCGCGCCCGAGGTTGCGCGCCGAATCTCGTCAACCAGCTCAAACGCCGCGTTTTGTAACCGCTTCGGTTGCGGCGCGAAAAACGTCACGACAGGTTGGTTTTTCTTGATGTTCCATATCCCCGCGACCTGTCCGTCCACGGCGATTGTCGGGTTGCAAATGCCGGATTTAAGTATGACCGCGCTCTTGTATTCCGTCGGCAGAACCGCGCCGCGCTCCGCGTAGGACACGATAAACGGGTCAAAGCCCGACAGCAGCGTCAGCGCGGGAATGTCGCCCGTGTCCGCGCCGTCGTCAATGTAATAATATGTTTTCCCGTCATGCTCAAGCCGCGAAAACTCGTCTAAATTCAGCCCGCCGAGCTTCTTTTTGTCTTTCCACAGCCCGAAGAACAACGAAGCGTCCGCCGCCGTCGCGGGTCCGTAAGCCGCGAAATACCGCCGCAGCAGCTCCGGCAAAACCTCGTCGGACGTTTGCGTCGGCTCCGCGCTTATCATGTCGAAGTCGCGGCTTGTCATGTCGCGGAACGCGACCTTGCCGTGCCGCGCGAGATAGACGAAAACGCCGCCCCACGGGGAGAACACCGCGTCGATTGTCTCCGCGTCGTAATCGGACGCGAATATGCGCCGCATTTCCGCGCGGGAATACACGCCGTCCTCCATAACGCGAATAACCTCGTCGGCAATCCTTTGCACACGCTCCTCGCCGAGATAGTCCGTCAAGTACGATTCACCCGGGTGCAGCGCGAGCAGCGTCGGCAAATCCTCATACACCACGCCGTGCAGCGTGCCGCGATACAGCCACGTTTTGGTCAGCGCGGTTTTCCACCCCGCAATCCCCGCGCCGCGAATCAGCGCGGAGAAAGGCACGTTGCGGTGGAACCAACAATGCAGCCCCAGCAGCTCGCGCGACAGCCGCGTAATATCCTCGCATTGCCGCGATAAATACAGCCCGTGCATACGCTTGCGCAGGATTAGTTCGGTTGTTTTGTCCATGGCGCACTCCTTAAAGCTCAACGTTATATCCGCACATACCGTTCAATCCCGTGGTTCAGCAGCTTCATAATCGTCAGCTCGTCAATCGCGTCGGTCAGCGCGTTGTGCAGCTCGCGGTACGAGCGGTCGTCACTCAGCATTCGGTAAATGTTCTCCACGCCGTAGCCGCGCTTTAGCCGCCCCGTGCCGTAGCATTCGGCGCGCGGCGGGATTTTCGGGTTGTGCTGGCGATAAGCCGCGAGCTTCATAATGTCGTACCAAGCGAGGTGGGCAAGCTCCGGCAAATGCCGATAGTCGAACGCGGCGTTATACGCGAACATCGCGGCGACGTTGTGGTCGGCGAGAAACGCGCGCAATTTCCGAATAGCCTTTTCGCGCGGAGCCTCAATGTCGGGCTTAATGCCGCTCAAATACAGCGCGTGCGAATACATGCCGCCGTGGTCCTTATAGGGCGTGAGTATGTAATACTGCTTGTCAACAAGGTCGAACGTCTCCGAGTCGGCGACGGCAAGCCCGATTGACATCACCGCGTCGCTCCAAGTCGTCTCCGTGTCAATAACCGCAAATTTGCTCATGCGTGTTCTTCCTCCGATTCCACAGAATGTTTTCGGTATTATAACACAAAAACCGACAAAACGCGAGCGCATTTGCCGACAATAAACAGCGGCAACCACGCGCCCGCGGTTGCCGCCATTTAACTTTGAGATTACTGCCGTAGCCGCCGACTATTTCGGCATGGCGAACGGTCCGCCGAAGCTCGGCGGGGGCGGCAGCGCGCGCTCCAACCCGCGCCGCAGATATGTGTTCCAGAACGCCCACTCGTGCGCGCCGGGACCCTCCTCATACGTGTGCGGGAACTCCGTGTCGGTCAGGTGCTTCGCGAACGCGCGGTTCGGCTCGATTAGAAAATCCGTCTCGCCGCAGGCAAAGTACACGTCAAGCGGTTCGTGCGGCTCGGACAACACGCGGTCGGCAAGCACATTCAGGTTTTTGTCGGTGGACGGCAGCTTTGTCAGGTCGCCGAAAACCGTCTCATAATACGCGCGGTTCAAGCCCATGGCGTTCGGCTCGTCGCTCGCGGTCAGCGCGTCCGTCGCCGTGATAATCGCGGAGCTTAGCGCGATGATGTGCCCGAACGTCTTGTGGTACTTCAGCCCGTTGTACAGCGCGCCGTAACCGCCCATGGACAGCCCGCCGATAAACGTGTCCTCGCGCTTGTCGGACAGCGGCAGGATTTTCCGCGTGAACGCAACGATTTCGTCGCCGATTAGCTTGGAAAATTGCGACGTGCCCGAAGCCGCGTCAACGTAAAACGAGTTCTCGCCGGACGGCATCACTATTGCGAGGTTGTACATCTCCGACAAATCCTCGAGCTGCGAATTGAGCAGCCAATCGCTGCTCGTGCCGATAAAACCGTGCAGCAGGTAGAGCGTTTTGTAGGGCGTGGGACGCGGCGGCATACCGGGAAAACCGTCTGCGGGGAGGAGTACGTTGAACGACGTTTTGCGCATCAGGCTTGAGGACAGAAACTGTATTTGCAGCCATGCCATAGTGTGTTCACCCTTTCAAATATTAGTTGCGTACATTCTATCACCCCCAAGCAAAAATGGCAACAGGTGTATGTAGTTTGTGGGGGAGTGGTGAACGACCCTCACGCGCCCCGTCCTTTTCGCTGCGCGAAAAGGTTTTCTGCGTTGGAGTGCGCTGGCGTGCGACAGAGCAGAAAACGTTAAATTACAACGCTTGGCGGAATTCACTTCCGACAAGCGTTACCTTTCATCGCGCCGTAGCGCGATGTTCCTGCTTTCGCTCTCGTCAAAAAACAGCGTTTTTTGACGACAAAAAAAACTCCGCCCCTCTCGGGACGGAGTTCACATTTACCTAAAACCAAGCCTTACGCAAGCTCGCCGAACACCGTTTCAAAGTCAACAGCCGCCGCGCCCTCGGGAATTTCCGCGCGCGGAGCCGTTTCCGTCGCTTCTGTCGTCAGGTCGAGCGTCAGCGACGCGGCAATGCCGTCAGACGTGAGCGTGAACGTCAGCGCGACTGTCGTGCCGTCGGTGTCAACGTGGAACGTCAGCTTACCGAGCGTGCCCTCTGTAAGCTCAAGGTCGAACGCAACGCCCGTCGCCTTGTCGTCCGCGTCCGTCGTGATTGTCAGCGTGAAGTCAAACTTCGCGCCGTCATCGTCCAGCGTCAGCGTCGAGACGTAAGCGTCGCCCGTCTTGACAAAGTTTTCGTCGGCGTAAATCGCGTTAATCGCGTCAAACGCCGTCGCGAGAATAGCGTAGTCGTCAACCGACGTCAGCGTCACCGACTGAACAAGCGTGACTGTCAGGTAGTCAACAACGTCCGCAATGTCCGTGATTTCGGGAGCGTCAACTGTCGCGGCTGTTGCGCCGAACTCCGCCAAAAGCTCCGCCGTGTCAAGCGTCAGCCATGTGCCCGCTTCGATGGACGACGCGCCGAGCAGCGTCGCCGCAAGCGCGTAAAGCCCGTCGGACTGAAGCGCGAAAATGCCTGTCTCCGTGTTGTAAATCAAGTCCGCGTCGAGGTCAATCGCCGCCGAGAAGCCGGGAATCTCCGCGCCGAAAATGCTTGTCAGGTCGGACTTAATGTTCAGCTTCGCGTCAATCGCCGTCTTGGAGGACACGAGGTCAACCGTCGCCGTCAGGGGAATCTCAACCGCGCCCGCCGTCTCGTCCTCAATCGTCAGCGAAGCGTCAAGCACCGCGTGCGTCGCGGACAGGTCGCCCGCTTCGGCGGCAATGCCGTCGAGCTTTGAGATAATCTCGTATGTAGCCGTGTTCGCCGCGTTGATTAAGTACGGGTCAACGATTAGAACCGTCAGCTCCGTTTCGTCCCAACCGACGTTCGCGCCGATTGTCTCGGAAATGAAGCGCACGGGAACAAGAACGCGCCCGTCAATTTCAATCGGCTTGACCGCAAACGTAACGTCACGCGTCTCGTCCGCCGTCGCGATTGTGTATTCGTCCGCGCCCAGCACATACGAAACCGTAACGTCGCCGCGAACGGCAATTGCCGCGCTCTGCTCCTCGTCATAGGAAACAACCGCGCCGAGAGCCGTCAGCAAGTCGCGGAACGGCACGTAAACTCTGCCGATTTCGTCGTCATAGTACGGCGCAACGCCGCTCGGATAGTCGATAATCGTGCCGTTTACCTGAATCGCCGCCGTGTTCGCGTCGTCGTCCACCGCAGACGCGGTGACGCAGAACGCGAGAAGCATGGCGACCGCCATGAGAACAGAAAGTGCGCGCTTGAATGTCTTACTCATACAAAAAACCCCCAAATTTGTTTTGTGCCGACTGCACAGCTAAGAATGTAATATAAAATTATATCGTAATATTATCCAAAAGTCTATTGCCGTTTGTAACCTAATTATATAACCGAAACCATGTAAACCTCGTCAACATTGACAACGCCGCGCCCGCGAAACGGCTCACGGCTTGCGAATAGCCGTTGAAAAATGCGGAGAAATGTGATATAATCACTTCTTGTTCGTGAAATAACATAAGAATCGGAGGTGCTGACCGTTGCCGACAAAGACCCATTTGTTTATCTATTTTCGCCGGAATTGGTTCCGCTACATAATCGGAATCGCGCTCGTGTTCGCGTCCACGTGGTTCGCGGCGCAGGTGCCGCGACTGCTCGGCGAAGCGATTGACCTGCTGCGGGACGGCGCGGAGATGTCGTTTGTGCGCGGCGCGGCGGGTATGCTCGCGCTTGCGGCGTTCGCGGCATTCGCGTTTCGGTTCCTCTGGCGATACCTTGTGCTCGGCTTTTGCCGTGGGGCGGAGACTTATCTGCGCCGCGTGTTCTTCGGGCACCTCGAAACCCTGTCCTCAGAGTTTTACATAAAGTACAACACGGGCGACATTATCACGCGCGGCATTTCGGACATCAACGGTATTCGCCGCATGTTCGGCGGCGCGGGCGTCGGGATTCTAAACGCGCTCATGACGTTCGCCCTCGCGGCTTACAACATGTTTGACGCGTCGGGACCCGTCATGGCGGGCATCGCGATTGCGCCGATTCCGTTCCTGCTGTATTTCATCATGAAGCTGCGCCCGTACCTAAAGGCGCGGCAGAGCGACATTCGCGTCGCGACGAGCAAAATGGCTTCCAAGGTGCAGGAAAACCTGACGGGTATACGCGTCGTCAAGGCGTTCGCGCGTGAGGCGGGGGAGAGCGAGCGGTTTGAAAAGCTCTCGCGCGGCAAGTGGCAGTCGGAGGTTCGCCGCGTTCGGCTCGCGTCCCTCGTCGGACCGATTATCCAGATTGTATACGGCGCGGTGTTCACCGTGTTCATTCTTTACGGCAGCCGACGCATGGCGGACGGCTTAATGTCCCTCGGCGACTTCACGGCGTTTAACGACTATATCCTCATGATGATAGGTCCGATAGGCATGATAGGCGGCGCGGTCGGCGAGTGGCAGACGGGGCTTGCGTCCATCTCGCGCCTTGACGAAATGCTGCTGTACAAGCCCGGCGTTGCCGACCGCGAAGGACTAGCGGACGAGTGGGCGGCGCGCGCAAACCCGTTCGCTGGCGGAGCCGAAGCCGCCGACTGGATTGCCCTGCGCAACCTGACCTTCGCGTATCCCAACACGCCGCAGGACGCGCCGCCCGTACTGCGCGACGTCTCCGTCGCAATCGCGCGCGGCGAAACCCTTGCCGTCACGGGTCCGACGGGTTGCGGCAAGTCCACGCTGCTTTCGCTGCTCGCGCGGCTGTGGGCTGTGCCGCGCGGCGAAGTCTCCGTCGCGGGGTTGGACGTGAACGACATTCCAATCTCCGCCCTGCGCGATGAGATAGGCTATGTGCCGCAGGACAATTTCCTGTTCTCGGACAGCATTTTGGAGAATATCCGCTTCTTTGCCGACGGCGTTACGGACGGCGACGTGTACGACGCGGCGCGCGCCGTCTCCGTGCACGATAATATCATGGAGTTCGCGCGCGGCTATGACACGACGGTGGGCGAGCGCGGCGTTACGCTCTCCGGCGGGCAAATGCAGCGCGTCGCGATTGCGCGCGCCCTCGTGCGCCGCCCGCAAATTCTGCTGCTTGACGACTGCCTGTCGGCGGTGGACGCGGAGACGGAGCGCGCAATCCTGTCCGGTCTGCGCGGTTATCTGGACGGCGCGACGGCGATTATCGTCACGCACCGCGTCGCCGCCGCGGCTCTCGCCGACCGCGTGCTCGTCCTGAACGAACACGGAGCCGTCGCGGAGCTTGGCGCATATGACGAGCTGATTGCAAAGCGCGGCGCGCTGTTCGCTCTCGCGGAGATGCAGGCAAACGCCGAATCCAAATCGAGCGGAGAGGGGGCGGAACAGAATGAGCGATAAACCGAACGAAAAACAGAGCGGCTTGCCGGAGGGCAGACTCAGCGAATACGTTGAGAAGAAACGCCGCCGAACGCTCCTGCGTCTGCTGAAATATTTCGGGGTCAGTAAGGGCAAAACCGCGCTCGCGCTCCTGTTCGCAATGCTGCTAAACGTCGCGCAGATTGCGCAGCCGCTCGTCGTGCGGCAATTGATTGACGGCTATCTCGCGCCCGCGAACTTCGACTTCGCCGCAATTTCCGCGCTCGCCGTGGGGTACATCGCGGTGACGCTGCTGTCCGGCGTATCGGGTTACGCGCAGCAGGTTACGCTGACCTCACTCGGGCAGCACATTCTGCACAAGCTGCGCACAGACCTGTTCTCGCACATTCAGTCGCTGAACATGCGGTTTTTCGACAAAAACGCCTCGGGGCGCATCTTGACGCGCGTCACGAGCGACATCGACGAATTGCAGGAGCTGTACGCGAATATCTTCATCATGGCGATTCGCGAGGGCATTTTGATTATCGGTATGCTCGTGACGATGTTCGCGCTGGACGCGAGCCTTGCCCTGTGGTGCATGGCTTCCGTGCCCGTCGTCGCGGCGATAACCGTGCTGTACCGCTTCATCGCGCGGCGCACGTTTATCCGCGTCAAAACTCTGCTGTCGCGCATAAACGGCTTTCTCGCGGAGCACGTGACGGGTATGCGCGTCGTGCAAATCTTCAACCGCGAGCGGCGCAAGCTGGACGACTACACGGATATGAACACCGAATATTACCGTCTCGGGCTGATGCAGGTCATTCTGAACAGCCTTTCAAACCCGCTGATTGTCATGATTTCCAACCTAATGGTCGCGCTGCTGCTCGGTGCGTTCGGCAAGCTCGTCGGCATGGGCGCGCTCAATATTGGCGTGCTCTACGCGTTCACGGCGTACATTCGGCAGTTGTTCGAGCCGATAGCCCAGCTCTCCGAGCAACTGACGACGGCGCAGTCCGCGCTCATATCCGCAGACCGCGTGTTCGACATTCTCGACAACACGGAGGACGAGGAGGACTTGGAGCGCGGCACAATACGCGAGGGCGCGCTGAAAGGGCGCATCGAGTTCCGCAACGTCTGGTTCGCCTACAACGCGGAGGAATGGGTACTGCGCGACGTGAGCTTTACGATTGAGCCGGGGCAGCACGCCGCGTTCGTCGGCGCGACGGGCAGCGGAAAGACGACGGTCATGAGCCTGATTTCGCGCTATTATATTCCGCAGCGCGGGCAAATATTGCTCGACGGCGCGGACATTTCCGAATACAACCTGAAATACCTGCGCCGCCAACTCGCGATTGTCATGCAGAGCGTGTTCCTCTTCTCGGGCGACATTGCGTATAACATCACGCTCGGGCGGGAGGACATAACGCGCGACGACATGATAAGCGCGGCGGTTGCCGCCAATTGCGACGCGTTTATCCGCAACCTGCCGAACGAGTACGAGCACCAAGTGGCGGAGCGCGGCTCCGACTTCTCACTCGGTCAGCGGCAACTGATTTCGTTCGCGCGCGCTCTCGCTTCAAAGCCGAGCGTGCTCGCTCTCGACGAGGCGACCGCTTCAATCGACACGGAGACGGAGCGCACGCTGCAATCGCGGCTGGAGGAATACGCGCGCGGCAAGACGCTCGTAATAATCGCGCACCGCCTGTCAACGGTCACGAACTCCGACGTGATTTTCGTCATGGACCACGGGCAAATACTCGAGCGCGGCGACCACGCGACGCTCATGGCGCGCGAAAACGGCGCGTACCGCAAGCTTTATCTTTTGTCAATCAGAACAAATACATAACAATATTCTCCCGTCCCCCGCAGGGCACCTGTTGCGCGTTGCACTCGCTCTGCTGTTTTGGTTTTTCTACTGTTTTTCATTCTCTATGGAGATACGCTTGTCCTCCGCGGACGGCGCCCCCTTTCCAACGCGGGAAAGGGGGGAAAGCGCGCTAAAGAGGGGCTGCCGCCCCTCTTTAGAATCTCCCTGCTTCTCAAAGCACTCAAGTCTCCAGTCGCTATCGCAAATGATAGACCGAGTTACGCGGCACAAGACAACACTCAAGTGCAAGCTCGCTCGCGCGAAAGCTGACCCTGTTGCAACGCACATGTCCTTGCCAAGTGGCAGCTTGCAACCCAAGCGTTAACTTTTTGCCCGTAACGCCGTAATTGGTTTGCGCCTAGCTGTGGGGGTGATTCTTAAGAGGGGCACAGCCCCTCTTAAGTGCGCTTTCCCCCCTTTCTCGCATAAGAAAGGGGGTCCCCGCCGGACAGGCGAGCAAATCTCCATAGAGAATGAAAAACATTCAAAAAACCAAAACAGCAAGCGCGGCGTTACGCGCAACAGGTGCCCTGCGGGGGACGAGGGGAACAAGGAATGGTGTGACTACACCATTCCTATATCCATCGCGGCGAAGAAGCCGCCATGTATCGCGCCGTCAACCTTGCCGACTTTTTTGCAGTCGCCCACATGCTCGACAAACGGAGCCTTGTCGTACAGGTCGAAGTACGCGCCCTCGTCGGAGCGCATACCGACGGCGTAAAGCACCGTGCCGCCCTGCGCGGTAAAGGTTTCGCCGCCCTTGGAGTACACAACGCCGCCGTCCGTAACCTCGCTGACGTTCGCGCCCGTAACTATGCCAATGCCCGACTCCGCGACCTTGCGCAGCAGCCCCATCTTGTACCCGGGCTTTGCCTCAAGTGCAATCTCGTCTTGCAGCTCAAGCACGGTTACGCGCTTGCCGAGATTTTCGAGGTGCAGCCCCGCCTCAACGCCGACAAGTCCGCCGCCGATTATCACAACGTCGTCCCCAAGCTCAAGGTCGGGGTTGAAGTAAACCTCCGTCGCGTGCTTCGCCTTTTCGATGCCCTTGATAAACGTCGGCACTATCGGCGTGCTGCCCGTCGCGACGATGATGTTGTCGGGGCGCAGCCGCTCAAGCAGCGCGTCCGTAACCTCTGTGTTCAGCAGAATGTTCACGCCCGAGCGGCACGTTTCGCGCACGAGATAGTCCTTAAAGGCGCGCAGGTCGTGCTTCAGGCTGTCCGTATCCGTGAAGCGCAGCAGACCGCCGAGCGCGCCGCCCTTTTCGGCGAGCGTCACGTCATGCCCGCGCTCCGCGGCTGTTATCGCCGCGCGCATACCGGCGGGACCGCCGCCGACGACGAGCACGCGTTTGCTGTGCTTCGCAACGCCTATATCCTCCCCGAAGCCGAGCCGCGCTTCACGCGAGAGCAGGGGATTCACGCTGCAAATAAAGTGCCGCGACAGATTGTCGCTGTCCGTGCAGTTAAGGCAACGCAGACACGGCGTAATCTCGTCCGCGCGTCCCGCCTGCGCCTTTTTGGGCAGATACGGGTCGGCAATCAGCGCGCGCGACATGCTGACGCCGTCCGCCTTGCCCGTCGCGATAATTTCCTCCGCCTGCGCGGGTTCAACGATTGAGCCAATCGTGAAAATCGGGATATTCACACGGCGCGACTTCTTAATCGCTTCCGCCAGCTCGACGTTCTGTCCGCGCGGCATGTAAGTCGTCGCGAAGAACCACGGCAAATCCTCCGTGCTAATCTCCGCCATGTCGATATATTCCTGCGCCCGCTCAAGAAACGCAATCGTGTCGTCCACCGTGAAGCCGCCCACCGCGCGCTCCGAACCCGACAGACGAATCGTAAGAGCCTGCTTTTCCCCGACGCGCTCACGCACCTTTTGCAGCACGTAAAGCGGGAATCTCATGCGGTTTTCCAAGCTGCCGCCGTATTTGTCCGTCCGCTTGTTGATGAGCGGCGACAGGAATTGCGTCATCAGCCAGCCGTGCCCGACGTGCAGGAGCACGGTGTCAAACCCCGCCTTAAGATAATATTGCGCCGCGTCCGCAAAGCCGTTCGCGACGTACTCCATGTCATCCTCCGTCATCGCGCGGGAGGGCGCGCCTGCCGCGTTAACCCCGTCGCAGGGTCCCATTATCAGGTTCGGATTCTTGTTGTATTGCGGCTTTGCGTTCCTGCCGCCGTGCGTCAGCTCAACGCTCGCGATTGCGCCGTGCTCATGAATCGCCGCCGCCATCTCGCCGAAAATCGCGAGGTTGAAGTCCGACATTTCCATGCCGGGGGTGTGGTTGCCGCCGTCGCAAACGTTCGCTTCACCAAGCGTGACAATGCCCGCGCCGCCGCGCGCCTTGTGCTCAAGGTAACTGACATAGTAGTCGTCGGGTCTGCCGTCCAGCGTGCGGAACAGCATGTTCGGCGCGGACATTATGCGGTTCTTAACCGTCAAGTTCCGCAGCTTCAGGGGTCTGAAAAGATTCGGGTACTGTTGCGTGTACATATCGCAGTCTCCTTTTCGCTTATTTTTTTCATCTACAGTCCATTATAAAGGAAACCCCGCTGATTGCAAGCGGAAAAACGCCGCAGCCCGCGCAAATGAAAAGGGACGCGCCGAAAGGCTCGTCCCGTGCGTAACCTTAATCCCGCGCGTCCTCGGTTTGCAGCTCGTACATTCGGCGGTAAAGCCCGCCGCGCGCCATAAGCTCCGCGTGCGTTCCGCGCTCGACAATCTCGCCCTCATGAAACACGCAAATCTGGTCGGCGTTGATTATCGTTGACAGCCTGTGCGCAATCGCGATAATCGTGTGCGTCCCCGCCAGCTCGTCGATTGAGTGCTGAATCATGCGCTCCGTCTCCGCGTCCACGCTGCTCGTCGCTTCGTCCAGAATCAGCACGGACGCGCCGCACAGCACCGCCCGCGCGATAGCGATTCGCTGCTTCTGCCCGCCCGAGAGCTTAACGCCGCGCTCACCCGTCACGGACGCGTAACCATCCGGCATCTCCAGAATGTCGTTGTGAATACGCGCGATTTCCGCGGCGCGGACAATCTCCGCCTCCGTCGCGTCCGGGCGCGCGTAAGCGATGTTCTCCGCAATCGACATGTTGAACAGAAATGTGTCCTGCGGCACGAACGCGATGTGCTTGCGCAGACTTTCAAGCGTAAGCTCGCGCAGGTCGTGCCCGTCCAGCTTGACGCTGCCCTCAATCGGGTCGTAAAACCGCGCCGCGAGGTTGACCATCGTGCTCTTGCCCACGCCCGTCGGACCGACGAACGCCGTAAACGTCCCCGGCTTAATCTCAATGTTGATGTGCTTCAATATCGGCTTTGCCGCGTCGTAGTAAAACTCGACATTCTCGAAAGCGATTGCCCCCTGACAGGCGTCGAGCGCGACCGCACCGTCCGCGTTCTGAATCGTCAGCGGCGTGTCCAGTATTTCAACGACGCGCTCCGCGCCCGCCGTCGCCTCCTGCATCGGCTCCATGCGTTCCGCCATGCTCATAATCGGCGAATAGAAAAGATTCAGGTAAAAGATGAACCCGATAACGTAAGCGGGCGTAATCTCGCCCAGAAAGCTGAAATACCCGCCGACGGCGAGGACGATAACCGTTCCGAGGTTGCCGAGCAGCACGAGCGACGGCCCGTAAAACGCGCCGCGAAACAGCCCCTTAAGCGTTACGACCGTGAACTGCCGAAATCCGTCGCGCAGAAACGCTTCCTCGCGCTTTTCCTGCCCGAACGCGCGAATTTCCTTTATGCCGTCAAAGTTATCGTGCAGCCGCGTGTTGATTGTGCCGAGCACCTTTTGCCGCCCGCGAAATATCGGGCGAATCTTCTTCACGTAGACCCAACTCGAAAGCAGCAGCAGCGGAATCGGTATACACGTCAGCGCGGCGAGCTTCGCGTTCATCGAGAACAGCACAATCGTAACGCCGATAAGCGTCAAAATGTCCGAAACCGTCTGCGGAATGATGTGCGCGTACAGCATCTCCAGCGTGCCCGTGTCGGACACGATACGGCTCATCAGGTCGCCCGTGTGCACCGAAGCGAAGTACTCGGTCGAAAAGGTTTGCAGCTTTGCGTAAACCTTGACGCGCACGTTTTCGACGATGTTCCAAGCCGCCTTGTGCGCCAAGATGTTGTTCGCCGCGCGGAATATCTGCGTCAGCGCGTACAGCCCGAGCAGCAGGAGCGACAGCGCGACGACCGTCGGCATGTCGTTCGGCGTAATGCCCTCCTGAATCATCGTGATAATCCGCGTCAGCACGTTCGGCGCGACAAGGCTGATGCCCGAAGCGGCAATAATCGTCAGCACGGCGAGCGCGATTATCGCGCGATAACCGCGCGTCTCGCGTGACAGTCTCCATAGAATTTTCAATTGACATTCCCCACAATTTTTTTGTTTCAGTATATCACTCGCCGCGCGGAATTTCAACAGGCGGTTCCTTGCGGGCGGAATCCGTTATTGTGCTCCCGCGCCGCGCGTGGTAGAATAACGGCGACGCAACACGCGAGCCGCAAAGCGGAGGAGGAGATTGTTGAGCTATGACAGGCGTTTCTATTCAGCAGATTGAGATATTTCTCGCCGTCGCGGGGTCGGACAGCATATCAGCCGCCGCGCGCGGGCTGTACATGAGCCAACCCGTCGTGTCGGGCAGTATGCGCGGCATGGAGGAGGCATTGGGCTACAAGCTCTTCTCGCGCAACAGCCGCGGCGTGAGCCTGACGGAGCGCGGCGCGCGCCTTTACGCGGAGCTTGACCCCGTGTATAACCGCTTCCGCATAGCGTCGGGCAAAATTCTGGAGCGCGGCGCGAACCCCAGCCTGAATTTGGGCGCGTTCCACGACCCGTCAACAATCCGCGCGATGCTGCTGTCACGCGACGCGTTTCGCGATAAGCACCCGCAATTCGGCGCGCAAACCGAGTATTACAATCACAGCGAGCTGCGCGAAAAGCTGCTGACGGGCGAGCTTGACGCGGCGTTCACGTTCGCCCACGAGGTTGCGGACGTGCCCGACCTTGACAGCGTAAGCGTCGGCGCGGCGGAGCGATTCTTCATCGTCCCCACCGCCTACGGCATGACCGAAACCGCGAGCGACTTCACGCCGCTGCGCGACAAAACGCTGATTCTCGAAGTATCGTCCGCGCGCGAAATGCCGCTTGAGCTGTGCCGCGCGCACGGGTTCGAGCCGCGCCGCGTGCGTTACGTGGACTCGTACCTGCTCATAACGCACATGCTCGCCGCCGGAGAGGGCTTCACGGTCGGCGGACGGAGCCTGCCGGGCAAGGAGGACTTCAAGTCGCGCGTGACGGCGATACCGATAGCCGCGCCCACAGCAAACGAGCGCGAACGCGGCGACACGTGCCGCATAGTAGCGGCATGGCTGCATGGCGGCGAACGCAACGGCGAGCGCAACGAAGCACGCAAAGGTCTGCGCGACTTTCTCGAAATCCTGAAGCAACCCGAAACATTCGCGGGCGAACCCGAAAACGCAGCTCCCGCGCCGGACAGCAAGTGGTACCGATAAAAAAAGGCGGAACCTTTCGGTTCCGCCGTAATCGTTTAGCTGGCTATATCCCCAGCGTGTCGTTTACCCACTTGACTACGCGGGCGATGTTCTCCTCGGAGTTAAAGCGCATGTCGCCGTGCGTGTAGCCCTCAAACTCCTCAAACACGACGCGCTCCGCGCCAGCGACGGCGGCAATCGTCGCCGCGAGCTTGCGCGAGCAGCCGACGGGCACAATCTCATCGGCAATCCCGTGTTGCAGCAGCACGGGCGGAACGTCCTTGTCAATCCACAGGTCGGGACCCGCGAAAGCGGCAAGGTTCTGGTTCTCCCGCGCGTTCACGCCGAGAAAAATGTCCGCGAAGTTGTCCATCTTCATCTCCGTGCCGTCAGGCAGCTTCATGCCCGGGGTGTTCTCCGTCAGCTCGGACTGGAGCACAAGGTCGCCCACGCCGAACCAGTCCACGACGGCGGCAACAGAGCCGTCCACGTCCGCCCAGCCGAGCGACGCGTCATACAGCGCGGGGTTGTTCGGCTGAACCGCGCCCATAATCGAGTGGTACCCGCCCGCGGAGCCGCCCGCCGTGACAAACTTGTCGGGGTCAAGCTTATACTCGGCGGCGTTCGCGCGCAGGAAGCGAATCGCGGCGCGGTAATCGTGCACCGCGTTCGGGAACAGCCCCTCGGGGTCATACCCGCCGCCGGGCAGCTGCGTGCAGAGCCGCTGTTCGACCGACACGACGGCATAGCCCGCGGGGATAAAGTCGAAGTACGCCGCGACCTGCATGTCGTTCTTCTGCCCGCCCCAGAACGCGCCGCCGTGAATCGCGATTATCGTCGGGAAAGGACCCTCGCCCGTCTCGGGCAGATAAACGTCCAGCTTGCGCATCGGGTGCGGCTTGGCGGGCGTGTAGTCCACGTCGAGCCACTTGCGCGTGATGTTGGACGTGTCGAGCAGGGGCATCGCGAACCCCGTCGCGCCCTCGGGCATTTTGAATTGTACATAAGCCATTAGGAAAAGCCTCCTTAGAGTTATTTACCAAAAATGATACCACAGGCGCGCGCCGCCCGCAACAAATGTATCCGTCGGCGGATATATAAATTTCATATACCCGCGCGGATTATTCGCGCGCATTACGCCTTCAGCTTCGGCAAAACCGCGCGCAAATGCCGCGCGAGAGCTTCCGCCGCAAGTTCGTGGCACCGCTCGCCCGGGTGCCCGCGCGCGCCGATTGTCTCAAACGTCTGCTCCGGCAGCTGCAGCACCGTGTAATCGTCGTCCCCGAACTCCGCAACCGTCTCCCGCAGCTCCGCGAGGTAAGGACTGCCGAGCATACCGATTGCCCACACGATGTGCGCCGACGGATTGTGCCGCCGCACGTCGCGCAGGAACGCGAGCGCGCCGTCCTTAAATCCCGCGCCAGACGCGCCGCCGCCCGAATCGTTCGTGCCGAGGTTGATAATCACCGCGTCGGGTTGCCACGAGCCGAAGTCGTGCTTCTCCTCCGCGAATACGACCGCTTGGTCATAGAAATTCGGCAGCGCGCCGAACGTTCCGCCGTCCCACGAGCGCGTCACGCCGAAGCCGCTCTGCGAAAACACGCGCACGTCCGCGTCCAGCTTCGCCGCAAGCTTACGCGGGTAGGCGTTCACCGCCGAGAAGAACGCCGCAATCCAGTCAAGCTCCGTCGCCGCGCCGATTGCGCCCTCACCGGAGGTAATGCTGTCGCCGATTACCTCAAGCCGCAGCTCGCGCTCACGCACGGGGACAAGCTCGCCCGCGTCGTCCGTCTCAACCCCGTGCACCGTGACCTCACAGTCGCCGAACATCGCCTGCGTCTCGCGGATAACCTCAACCTCATTCGTCGTCTCGCCGCTCTTGTTGCGGTAAACGCAAAAGCGGCTCCGCCCGTCGGGCACGGGGAATCGCGCGATAACCGCGCCGTTGAGCGCGACGGCGAGCCACGGCTCGTGCTCAACATACCGCGCCGAAACGTCAACCCAAAGCTCCGCCGCGCGCGCCGCAACGCGAATACCGCTCGCGTTATAGCGCAGTTGCCCCGCCGTGTTCGCGCGCCCCAGCTTCCGCACAAGCTCGGTGGTTACGTCGTAATATTTCATGGAAAAGCCCTCCCGCAAAATTTAATACGGACAGTCTACCATAGTCGCGCCGCGCGCGCAACGCTCCCTGTTGTGTTCCGCGCGCAAATATAGTAGAATATCCGCAAATAAACGACAGAGAGGACGTCGCCCCAATGTACAGTAAGCTATACGAAAAACTAACCGAGTCCCAAGCGGCGCAATACCTCGCGCGAATAGGCTTGACCGCCGCCGACGCGACCGCCAACGACACGGCGACGCTTGACCGACTGATATTCGCGCACCAATGCGCCGTGCCGTTTGAGAATCTCGACGTGTACGAGCACAGCCGCGATATTTCGCTTGAAACCGCCGCGCTGTTTGACAAAATCGTGACAGAGCGGCGCGGCGGCTACTGCTTTGAGCTGAACGCGCTGTTTCACGCGCTGCTCGTCGCACTCGGTTATGACGCAACGCCGCTTATTGCCCGCGTCGCGAACGGCATGGCGGGCGTGTTCCCGCCGCTGCACCGCGTAACGCTCGTTCAAATCGGCGGCGAGCGGTACTTCTGCGACGTGGGTTTCGGCGGAGTAATGCCCGCCGCCGCGCTGAAGCTGACCGTCGGCGAGCGGCAAAGCACTCGCGGCGACGACTTCACATTCGCGCGGAGCGGCGAGAATTGGCTGACGCTGAACCATGTGACGGCGCAGGGCGCGTCCCCGCTCCTGCACGTCTGCGAGCTGCCGCAGGAGCCTGTTGACTTCATCGCGCCGAACGAGTATTGCTCGCGCGCGTCCGCGTCCTACTTCCGCGCCGTGCGCCTTGTTAATCTCCGCCGACCGAACGGCGCGGTATATATAACGGGCAACGTCCTGCACCGCAACGAAAACGGCGAGAAGTCCGAGCGCGAGCTGACAACCCGCCGCGAGCTGTACAACGCGTTGTCGGAGGAGTTCGGCATAGAAATCAGCCTGTAATAACCGAGCGCGAAAACGGGCACCGCGCGCCGATGCACTCACTATTCAGCTCGTGAAACTCGCACAAAATTTGCGGCTCGCGCATCGACACGCCGAGATTTTCGCGCACGAACGCGACCGTCTCGCGTAGCGCAAGACCGACGTTGCGCTTGCAGCAGCGCGGACCGCCAAGCTCGCCTATCGCGGCAAGGCACCGCGCCGTCAGGCGGTTGCATAGCCCGTGAACGTCAGTCGCGAGCGGGGACGAATCCGTGACGACGGACAGGAAAATCCCCGCGCCGAGTGCCGCGCCGCAAGCGCCCCAAAAGCCGCAAGTGCCGCCCGGCACCTTTTTGCCGCGCTTTTCGATTGTATCCAAGTATCTGCCGAGCAATTTAGTCCGCCCCGAAGCGCGACAATAAGCCACCGCGAGAGCCGCGCCGATTAAAACGTGGTGCTCGGGACCGTGCATGTGCACGGCGGGCGAGCGCATAATTTCAAGCGCAATTTCATACGGGTCGTCCGTCTCCGCCGCCATGCAAACCGCCCGCACGACGGACATGGAGCCGCCCGCGTGGCACGCGTCGCAAACGTAGTGCCCGCCCGCGCAATAAGCGTCCGCGTCGAACATTCCGCCGCAAACACGGCACCTTTTACGCACGGTTCCGCGCGCGTAAACCAGCGGTCTCCCGCAAATAAGGCAACCCGTTATATTATTCACAGCAATCCCTCTCACAGCAATCCCCTCCGCCGACGGCAGGTTGCCGCGCCCGCCAAATGTCGCGCTCCACGCATACGTTCAGCCCGCACGCGCCCGCGGGTTCAAGCCTATACTTCGCGTACAGCCCGCCGAACAGGTCAATTACGCGGCGATAATAATCGACGTTCGGCGCGCGCATCGTGCCCATAACGGGTCTGCCCATCGGCATCCAAACGGAAGCCGTCGGTATAACGCCGCGCTCCGCAAGGTACGTTGCCCCCTCACGCAAGCTCTCAAACGGCTCAATGCCGATTATGAAGTTGGAAAACGCGCTGCCCGCGCCGAATTTGCCCGCCGCGTATTCGAGAATGTCAAGGTGCCGCTTCCGCGTCGTGAAAGCGAGCTTGCCCGGCGTAATCTCCGCCGCGAGCTTTTCGTCCCAAACCTCAAGACTGCAAGCGATTCGGCTTGCGCCGAGCGCGAAGTATTCATCAATCAGCGCGAAATCTTTCGGCGGCGTGATGTACAGCAAAATGTCGCCGACGCGCTCCCTGCCTATTCGCTCATTTATCGCCCGCAGGTAAGCGCGAATGTGCGCGGACTCGCTCGCGCCCGAGAAAGTTGAGCCGCCCGTAATCTGCACGTTTCGCGCCGTCGTGTTGTCCAGCGCGCAGAGCACAATCTCCGCGAAATCCTCAGGCGAGACGGCGTTCGGCATGGGCTTTCCCTTGCGCGCCAAAGCCTCAAACTCCGCGCCGGAGAAGCAGAATTGGCACGGCTTGCCCGCCGCCGCGTATTCGCAATGCCACAGGCATTGGAACGAAACCCAGTCAAGCCCCTGCAAAACGGCGTTGCCGACGAACGGCAGACCCGAGGTCGTCCTCCGCCTGTAAAAATCCGTGTAATCAGGCAGCGTCACAAAGTCAACGAACTCGCCCTCATGAAACAGCGCGGGTTTATCCTCCAGCAGCCGCAGGCGGAACGGCGTGCCAAGCTCCGAAGCGTAACGCAGCAGCTTAAGGTTATCCCATGACAGCGCGCCGTTTAAGTATTGCAGGTGGAACTTCATGTCCGTCATCTGTACGACGGTCCCGTCCGACAATATGACGCAGTTACATGTCAGCGGGCTTACGTCAAGCCGAAACTCACGCGAGAACCGCCTGTAAACCTCGCGGTCAGCCTTAACGCCGCGCGAGACGAGCAGACATTTCAGCTCAACGGAATCAACATCATAATCGGCAAACGCGTAACGCGCCATCGCAATACCTCCCCAATGTGTAATGCCCACAGCATAGCACATTCGCGCCGCGCTTTCAACAACAAAGAGGTCGCGCGCGGCGGGAAAACCCCGTCGCGCGCGACCTGTATCGCGTTGCGCCCGCTTACTTCGCGCCGAGCGCCGCCATCGTTATGTAGTTATACGGCTGATTGAAGTGCGGCAGGAAGAAAATGTCCAGCAGCTTCAGCTTGTCAATCGTCACGCCCTCCTCAATCGCGAGGGAGAACATGTGTATGCCCATCGAGATATTCTCATAAGAAGCCATCTGCGCGCCGAGCACGCGGCGGCTCGCCTTGTCGTAAACAATGCGCAGCTTAACGTTGTGGTTATCCTTCATGAAGCCCGGCTTCTGCAAGTCCTCAAAATCCGTCACGAGCACGTCAAACCCCGCCTTTTTCGCGGCAACCTCGGACAGTCCCGTGGACACCATGTTGTACCCGAAGATGCTGATGCCGTTGGAGCCTTGCACGCCGATTGACTCAAGCCCCGTGCCGCAGGCGTTGTGCGCCGCGACAATACCGCTGCGAACCGCGTTCGTCGCGAGCGCGATGTAAGCCTCCGCGCCCGTCGCGTTCGACCAAATGGCGGCGCAGTCGCCGATTGCGTAAACGTCGCTCTCGCTCGTCTCCTGATGACGGTTCACGCGCACCGCGCCGTTCGGCAGCGCGTCCAGCCCCGCCGTAAGCTCGCTGTTCGGTCGGAAGCCGATTGCCATAATCGCCATGTCAATCGCGTATTCGCCCTTGTCCGTCACAATGGCGGAGACTTTCCCGTCGCCCTTGAACTCCGCGACGCGCTCGTCAAAGTGTAGCTGCACGCCGCCCTCCGCAAGCACTCTGTCCATGTCGTCCGTCAGCCACGGGTCGTAGTACGACGACAGACTGCGGCTCATCGCCTCAAACAGCAGCGCGTTCTTGCCGCGTCGCCGAACCGCCTCCGCAAGCTCGACGCCGATATAGCCCGCGCCGATTATCGCGACGTTCTTAACGTTCGGGTCGTCCAGCAGCTTGTTCGCGTGAAGCCCGTCCTGAAACAGCTTTACGGACTGGATATTCTCCAGCTCAATCCCCGGCAGCTTGGGTATTATCGGCACGGAACCCGTCGCGATAATGAGCTTGTCATACGCGATAACCTCGGACTTGCCGCGCTTGTCCGCAATCGTAACGGTTTTCGCCTTGTAGTCGATGCTCTTAGCTTCGGTTTCCATAAGCACGCGCGCGCCCTTTTCGCGCAGGGCTTCCGCCGAGGAATAGAAAAGCCCCTCGTACCCGTCGATTTGCCCGCCAATCCACAGCGCGGTTCCGCACCCGAGATAGCTTATGTTGTCGTTGCGGTCGATAACCGTCAATTCATTGCCCGCGTAACCGAGCACGGTGTTCGCCGCCGCCGTCCCCGCGTGGTTCGCCCCTATCAATACAATTTTACTCATTTTTTTACGTGTTCCCCTTTCGCTTAATTGATTACTTCTCAATTATATCACATCAGAAAATAGAAATCAATAATAATTATGATTATTATTATGAATTTTTAATAGTTGTTACCAACATCGCGCCAACAACCAACAAAACCGAGAGCGGCACAAGCACCCTCCGCACCCATGCCGCCCTCGATTATCTCGCGCCGCGAATCAATTCGGTTTCCCGACGTTAACCTCAACGATAGGCATCGCCTTTGAAATGAACATGCTGACCGTCTCCCCGAACCGCAGCGCACTCGTCGCGATTTGGAAGCGCGTCTGCTCCGCTTTGGTGCCGAATCTTGTTGCCGCGCAAAAATTGTGCTATACTATACCCAACAGCGTCCATGAAAGGGAGCGAGGAATCGGCAATGATTGAATTACGCGGCAAATACAACACCGCGACGGTGTTTACGGACAGCGCGGAGCAATACGCAATCGCGCAGATTATCAACCTGCTGAACCAAGAATTTACATCGGGCAGCAAAATCCGCATAATGCCTGACACGCACGCGGGCACGGGCTGCACAATCGGCACGACGATGACGATAACGGACAAGGTCGTCCCCAATCTCGTCGGCGTGGACATCGGTTGCGGCATGGAAACCGTGCTGCTGCGCGACACGCGCGTTGAGCTGCAACAGCTCGATAAGGCAATCCACAAGCTGATTCCCGCGGGCTTCGCCGTGCGCAAGACACAGCACACCTACGCGAGCGAGATTGACCTGACGGCGTTGCGCTGCTCAAAGCACGTAAAGCACGACCGCGCGCTCGCAAGCATCGGCACGCTCGGCGGCGGCAACCACTTCATCGAGCTTGACCGCGACGACGACGGCAGGCTCTACCTCGTCATACACACGGGCAGTCGATACCTCGGCAAGCAGGTCGCCGAGTACTATCAAAATGCCGCCGCCGACGCGCTGAAAGCCAAGAACGGCAGCACCGACCGCGCTCTCGCCTACGCGGAGGGCGCGCTGTTTGACGACTATCTGCACGACATGGCGATAGTCCAGCAATACGCCGACCTGAACCGCGCCGCAATCGCGCGCGATATTATCAAGGAGATGAAGCTCAAGGTTGACGAGCGGTTTTCAACCGTGCACAATTACATCGACCTCGACAGCATGATTCTGCGCAAGGGCGCAATCTCCGCGAAAGAAAACGAGCGCGTGCTCATTCCGATGAACATGCGCGACGGCAGCTTGATATGCAAAGGCAAGGGCAACCCCGACTGGAACAGCTCCGCCCCGCACGGCGCGGGCAGGCTCATGAGCCGCTCGGACGCGAAGCAGAGCATAACGCTGACGCAGTTCGAGAAGTCCATGGCGGGCATTTACTCCTCAACCGTCAACAAGAGCACGATAGACGAATCCCCGTTCGCCTACAAGCCGATGGACGAGATAATCGCGAACATCGGCGACACGGCGGAGATAGTCAAAACGATAAAACCGGTGTACAACTTCAAATCAGCGGAATAAAACTGTTGCAATTTGTAACCACTGTGTTGTTGTATTGAAACCGCTTTTCGTGGTATATTTCCGAAAAGACACAAATTAAAATTTTCGGAGGTAACATTATTATGGGAAAAATTTACTCGGGCGCATACGCCAGCGGCTCGCCGCTCGGCATTGTTGACGGCAACGGCAAGGTTTACACGGGCGCATACGCCAGCGGCTCGCCCGTCGGCATAGTCACCGACGACGGCAAGGTTTATCGCGGCAGCTACGCGAGCGGCTCGCCAATCGGAATAGTCACCGACGACGGCAAGGTCTATCGCGGCAGTTACGCCAGCGGTTCGCCAATCGCCGTAGTCGAAGCTCCCCGCAGACTCGCTTCCGGCGCGGCGTACCTGCTGTTAATCAGATAACCCAATCACGCATACGTAATCAACTCGTTAAAACAGTCAATCGCGTACCTGTCGGTCATGCCGGAGATGTAGTCAAGCACCGCGCGCGTGTAAGTGCGCTCGTCGGACAGCGTGCCGTACAGCTTTTCGTTCGCGTAATGGGGAACCGCGAGGTCGCAATACTTCACGACCCAGCCGAAGAACTCGCGCGCGAACCCCGCGGGATTGCGCCGCGAATCGGCGGCGGAGGTCAGCCGCGCAATGGTGCCCTCCCCGTCGAAGTATGCCGTCAGGTGCTCAAAAAGCTGAGTAATTACAAGCTCGCTGTAAGCCGTGTAAGGCTCGAAGCGTTTGTTGAAGTAAATGTGCTCATAGTTGAACGCCTTTATGTCGTCAAGCTGCGCGCGGCACTCGGGCGAGAGCGCGATGCCCGCCTCGGGCGACGAGTGCTCGCAAATATCAATCACCATGTTGTGCATAATAACGGTCGTGTTAATCGCCCTTTCGTCGCGCAGTCTCGCCATTTCGGTGAGCTGCGCGATTGCCGTGTCCGAAAGAAACCCGAGACTGACCGCGTCCTCAATGTCGCGCCCGAGATACGCGATTTTGTCCGAGATTTTCACGACGCAGCCCTCCCACGTCGCGGGACTTTCGGGGTGGCTCGTAAACGCGGACAGGTC
The DNA here is from genome assembly GCA_031261325.1 of Oscillospiraceae bacterium. Taxonomy (GTDB): domain Bacteria; phylum Bacillota; class Clostridia; order Oscillospirales; family Oscillospiraceae; genus JAIRRO01. The sequence continues at coordinate 76,732 of JAISKH010000067.1, read as the reverse complement.
GCCGCGCGTTTCTCGCGGGCGCAGATTGTTCTCGTCAACCTCGCCGCAGTGTGAAATTATCCCGTCGCGCACCGCGTAGGTGAGGTTCAGGTTGCGGTAAATCCGCTCGTTATCCTCCAGCAGCTCAAGCTTGTCCGCCGTGCGCAAGCCGTTGCGCTCATGCCAAAACTCCTCGCCCAGCCGCTCCTTGGTCAGCTTGTTAATCACAGTCTCGCCCTGATGCCCGAACGGCGCGTGCCCAAGGTCGTGCGCCAGCGCAATCGCGCGCGTCAGCTCAACGTTCAGCCCCAGCTTTGCCGCGATTGTCGAAGCGACGGACTCAACGTGCAGAACGTGCTCCATGCGCGTGCAGATGTGGTCGTTTGCGATGTTGTAAAACACCTGCGTCTTGTGCTTCAGCCGCCGAAACGCCGTCGAGTGCAGCACGCGCGTGTAGTCGCGCGTGAAAGCGTCGCGCACGTCGTCCGCGCGGGAATACAGCGCGTTGACCCGCGAGGTTAAACCCGCGTCCCGCGCCGAAGCGGCGTACCGCGAAAATGTACCCGTCACCGAATCGCCCCTTTCAATCACCAAATCCTATACCGCCCGCCGAGCGCGAGCAGGGCGAACGCGTACAGCAGGTTGTCGTAATACCGCCGCCTGTCCGCGCGCGGCTCCAAGCTCCAAAACAGTCGCGCGTAACGCTCGCGCAGCTCGCCGTCCGAAGCGAGCGACGCGGCGCAAGTCGTCGCCTTGAGCGCGAGCGGGTGCAGCATACCCGTCTCGCTCGCGTCCGGCTCGCGGAATTGCGGCGCGACGACCTCACCCTCAATCGTGTGGACGAAGTCGAATTGCGTCTCGTCCTCAAAAAACCGCTGAATCGCGGTGGCTTGAGAGCGTTGCCACGTGTCGGCGGCGAACCACTCCCAGTCGAGCGCGATGTTCAGCGCGGTGCGGTAAGCGTCCGAATAGAAGTAGCTTCGATTACCGCCCCACTCCGTCGGCGTGCCGTCGTATTGCGACTGGTTCGGGTTCAGCCCAGTCTCCGCGTTGCAAGCCTTATGCAGAAACTCGCGCGAAAGGCGCGCCGCGTCGCGGAAGAAGTCCGCGTCCTCGGCGTTGCCGTATTCGGCGAACAGCTCGTAAAAGTGCGGCAGGTGATACGACGGGTCCGTAAACGGCGCGTTCGGCACGAAGCGAATCAGCTTAGTCGCGGGGTCAAACATCGGCTCACGCTCCTTGTGCACCATCTCGTGCAGAATTGCGCGCGCCGCGTCGCCGTAAGGCTTGTGTGCCCAGCGACGCTCCGCAAACAGCAGCGCCATCGCGATATACTCCTCACCGTCCGGCGCGGGACCCTCCGAATTGCGCGTCCCGTCGAGCTTGCACGACCACGCGAAGTAGCCCGCGTTCTCGCCGTCTGCAACATGCATGTAGCGCATCGTCCAGTCCCAAATGCGGTCAAAAATCTCGCGCTCATCGAGCTGCACCGCGAGCATCAGCCCGTAGCTCTGCCCCTCCGTGCGCACGTCGTCGTTGCCCGTGTCCACCATGTAGCCGCCGCGAAAAGCCCCGTCGTCAACCTCAAAATAAAAGCGGTGCTCGCCGCGAAAAATCGCGTCAGTCGTGCTCTCAATTTTCGCCGTAATCTCCGCCTCCGAGTACCCGAACTCGCCAAGCACGTTTGTATATTCACCCGTTTTGTGTGCGTTCGCCATGTAATTCACCTGTCCTCCCAATATTTTCGGATAATAATTGCTGTCAGTATACCACAAAAAACGCGCGTCAATCAAGTCGGCAACCCGACTCAATTGACGCGCGTTAAATTAACACACCACGCCCTAAAACGCGAGCAATTCCCGCTTGACGAGCGTCTTAATAAGCTGCACCTTGTAGGAGTTCGCCTCATATGGCTTTGCGCCCTCCGCGGCGGCAAGCCCCGCCTTTTCGGCAAGCTCCTCCGTTATCGCGCGCCCTGCCAGCAGCGTTTCGGCTTGCGCCGCAATGTACGGCACGGGCGCGACGCCGCCGAGACATATGCGGTAATTATTCTCCCCGTCAACGGAAATCGCGAGGTTGATAACGGGAAAGTCTATGCTCTTGCGGAACGCGAAACGCTTGTAACGGCTTTTGCGCGCGCCGTTTATCGGTATCTGAATCTCCGTCAAAATCTCGCCGCAATTCAATACGGTCGCGGTCAACACGCCGACGCCGAAGAAATCGCCCGCGTCAATCACCCGCTCCGTCGTCTTCAGCTTTGCGCCCAGAACGGTCAGCACGGGCGCGAGGTCGCCCTGATTGACGGCGACGCACGTCCGCTTCACGCCGGGAGCCGTCTCAAACACCGCTCCGCCAAACACCGAGTGATACCTGTTGTCGCCCGTCACGGCGAAGCACCTGTCGCCGCCCTTGCGCGCGCAGTCGAAGCGGTTGTTCAGCTTCCTGAAATACCAGCAGCGCGGCAATTGGCATAGGTTCCCGCCGATAGTCGTCGTCTCCCGCAGGGACGGCGACGACGCGCGCCCCGCCGCGAGCGCGAGAATGTCCGCGTTCTCCGTAACAACGGAGCTGCGCGCAATGTCGGCAAGCGTCGTCAGCGCGCCGATTTTCAGCGTGTCGCCCTCCGCCGTGATGTACTCCAGCTCGGGGATTGACTTGAGGTTGACGACGGTCTTGGGATATGTCGGGAAAATGTCGTCCTTAAGCGCACCGAGCAGGTCGCCGCCGCCCGCGAGAGCCACGGCGCCGCCACGCTTCAGCGCGTCGGAAGCCCCGTCAAGCGTCGCCGCGTTAATATGGTTAAAAGCTCTCATAACTGCCTCCTTACCTGAAATTTAAGCTCCGTCATCAGCATTTACCCAGAGCTTTCAGCACTCTGTCGGGCGTTGCGGGCGGGTCAATCCATATGCCCGTCGCGTTGTAAATCGCCGTGATAAGCAGGTGCGAATTTGCCAGCGAGTGACTGATGCCGGACGCGCCGTAAGCCGCGTTGCCGGAGCGCAGCTCCAGAATCTCCTTGCCCACGATAGGAACGTCCAACGTCGTCGGCTTTCTGTAATCAATCATATTCGCGTTCAGCCTTACGCCCGTCTCGGGGTCAAGCACATATTCCTCCAAAAGCTGACAGCCCATGGAGAAGAACACCGCCTGGTCAATCTGGCTCTCAAGCGACGTGCGGCGTATCACCTTGCCCGGGTCGGCGACTATGCCGTACTTCAATATCTCAATCTCGCCCGTCTCGTCGTCCACCGCGACCTCGCACCAAGAGGTGTTCATCGTGTCGAGCACTCTGCCGAACCCCGTCGTCCAAGCGGACTTGGGCGAGCCGCCGCCGTAATCGGCGGTTATCGTCTCGCTTGTCGCCTGCGCGAACGGAACGAACTTGGACGGGTCGGACTTCACGAACACCTTGCCGTCCATCATCTCCAAGTCCTCCGCGGCGTAACCCATCAGCGGACTCGGCATTTTCGGCATGACGAACGGTCCGAAGCCCGTCGTCGTTTTCTGCGCTTCCTTTGCGGCGGATTCCAGTATCCGCGCCTTGAGCAGATTGGCGCACTCCTTGACAATCCAGCCCTGACCCGTAACGCCGTCGGAGCCGCCCGCCTCGTCCGTGTGCTTCGCGCGATAATCGTAATCCACGGATATATCGTCAAACTCAAGCCCAAGCTCCTCGGCGATTATCATCGTGAAGCACTCGGTGCCGAACCAGCCCGCGATAGGTCCCTGCGTCGGGAAGTGGACAACACCGTCTCTGTATTCAAGCTTGCAGAAGTAACTCAACATCGCGTGGCGCGGGCACATCTGGTAACGGAACGCCGTACCGTGCAACCGTCCGTCCGCAAGACGCTTCGTTCCCGCGGGGTGCCACTCCCAGTCCATAAGCTTCTTGCCCTCTTCAAGGCACGCCTCAAAGCTCGGCACGGGTCGCGTGTCCTTTTGCGAATCGGGACCGTGCAGGTTCAGCTTCGCAAGCTCAACGGGGTCCTTACCCAGCTTTTCGCCGAGAATGGCAAGCCCGACGGTTAGCGCGTCCCAGTTGTACGGCACGAATTGCCCGCAGGTGTGCATAAACCCTCGGTTCGAGTCCACAATCGTGTACTTCTGCGAGATATTCTCGCATTTAAGCGTGTAGTAGCTGTCGTAATCCCTGTCATAAATCGTGCCCATTTCGGACGACGCGGGCGCGCCGTGGTCGGCGATGCTGTTATCCTCCACCGCCGTAATCAGCCCGTCCTTGGTAACTCCGAGCTTCAGGTGCAGCAGCCGCTCATTGACGCACATGTCAAACGTCTCCTCGCGCGTGTTGCAGCAGCGAACGGGTCTGTCGAACCGACGGCTCAACAGCGGGGTAATCTCCTGCGACATGCGCAGCCCCCAGTCGCAGTACTTGCCGCCCTGAAACAATCCCTCCTGCACGACGTTTTCGTCGGGCAACCCGTACATCGTGGCAATCGCGCCCCTGCGCTGCACCGCGCCCTCAATGTGCAGGTTTTTCTCGGGACCGTTATACATGCTGTCAAACCACCAAGCGACGGAAGCCGGCGGATTCGGCAACAGGGAAACGACGGCGTGCAAATTCACGTCGTATTCCAATATAAAGTCCGCCGCCGCCCAACCCGCGTCCATGTCGCCGTCAATCTTGTTCGTCCAGCTCACGTTGCCGACCTTGCGCGGGTCGTCGGGGTAATGCAGATTCAAAATCGTAAGTCCGTCAACGGTCGTCAGTCCGGGCATGTAGTCGCCCTCGCTCTCGTCCCATTCGGGACCGCGTATCTTCGGGAACTCGGGGTCAAGCCCCTGCTTCAGGTCGATTATAAAAGGCAGCTGCTCCCACTCGACCTTAAGCGCGCGCAACCCCTCCTCGCACAAATGCTCGCTCTCCGCGACGACGACCGCGCCGACCTCAACGCCCTCGTAATGCGCCTCGTTCATCAGATAAGTCGGACGCTTGCCGCCGATTGGATTCTGCCCTATCTCCTTGAAAATCGGGTCGTCCCACAGCACAACGTCAACAACGCCGGGAATCGCGAGCGCGTCCGACGCGTCAATACTCAAAACCCGCGCGTGCGCGTAAGGACTGCGCAGCATCTTTGCGAACAGCATGTCGGGCACGACAAAATCCGCGCCGAATTTAGCCACGCCCGTAGCCATCGCGTAAGACGTCAGCCCCGGTATGTTCGGCTTGCCGACGACTCTGAAATTTTCTCTTAACCCGTTTGCTCCGGTGTAATCAGGCATTAACCGTCACTCCCTTCCGCCATAACCAGCACCGCCTCAAGTATCGCCTGCGAATGGCGGGGCTGCGTTCCGCAAATGCAAATATTTCCGCTTAGTGCTTCGTTTATCTCTTGCTCCGTCGGGTGCGGGTTCCTGTCAAGCAGAACCTTAGCCGCGACGAGAAAGCCGGGCGTGCAGTACCCGCATTGCATCGCGTCCCACTTGCAGTAAGCGTCAATCAGCGGCTTCCACTTGGGAATGACGGCAATACCCTCAACCGTCTGTATGACCTTACCCTCGCACTCGGCGGCGAGAATGTTACAGGAGAGCGTCGGTTTGCCGTCCATAATAACGGTGCAGGAGCCGCACGCGCCCCTGTCGCACATCTCCTTCGCGCCCGTCAGCCCGAGGTGAAACTGCAAGACATGCTTCAACGTAAGGTGCGGCTCGAATATCAGGGCGCAAGCCTTTCCGTTTACGTTGAGCGTCACCGCCACGGGAGCCACGCTGTCGGGGTGCTCCGCGGCGTAGTGGTCGGCAAGCTCGGCATAAGTCAAGCATTGCCGCTGGCATATTGGGCAGCGGATTGATTTGGGGTAAGCGGGCATGGCGGCAATCGTCGCGGCGGCTTGCTCGCTCGCGGTTTTCAGGGAAGTCCCCACTCGTGTAGTCTCCATAGGCATTGGTCACTCCTTTTTAATCAGCATCAACGCTTAAAATAAACAATATAACCAAAGTCGCGCACGGTATTAACCGCAATATTTGTATTATGCACCAAATAACCAAGCTTGTCAAGGCGTATTGACCGTATATATAGTAGTGCAAATCGGCAAGCTTACCCGCCGCTCACGCAATCGCCCGCCGCAACAAAGCAAAAAATAAAGGCTCTGCCGAAGCAAAGCCTTTACTATTGGTGCGAGAGATGGGACTCGAACCCACACATCCGTAGGACACATGCACCTCAAGCATGCCAGTCTACCTATTCCAGCACTCTCGCATATAGACGCGCCACATGCGGCGCAATTGGTATTATAGCACACACAGGCGGTTTGTCAACAACGAATTTTCCGCAAACCCAAATTTCGCGCCCGCGAGCGAAAATCCACCGCCGGAGCCGAGTTTTGCCCGCCGCACACAACATATATAATGTATAATCGCCGAGAAGTTACGCATAGTGCCCGCGAATCGGTGAGATAACCGCCGAAAGTAGCTTGTAACCTCTTGTGTAACATAACCGTAACACAAAATCCATTGACAAAGCCGCCCCCGCTCGGATATAATTCAAACAGCATCACACCCCACACCCTGCGTTCGGCTGCATCGGCAGCGAGCGGATAAGCGCGAGAAAGAGCACGTGAAGAGCCGAATGAGAACGGACAACCACCAAAGCTCAACCTCAAGTATAACCCGCAAATCGCCGAATGTCAACCGAAATCAATTAAGCCGCCGAACCCGGCAAGACGGGCGCGGCGGGAAACAAGCCCTCACAAGGGGCAAACATTTTAAGGAGGAAGCACATGAAGAGTCTCAGAAAAGTCCTCTGCCTCGCACTCGCTATTGTCATGGCAATGAGCCTGATAGTAGTCGCGGGCGCAGCGGAAGTCAAGAGTCTCGCGGACTACGCCGACAAAGACACCATCTCGGCGAAGTACCTCGAAGCTGTTGACGTCATCACCGTACTTGGTATCACCAAGGGTGATGAGAACGCGAACTTCGGCGCGCAGAACAACCTGACCCGCGCAGAGTCCGCAAAGCTTATCGCTTACGTTGCGCTTGGTAAAGCGGCAGCGGATAAGCTCACAAATCGCGCCAGCTCTTTCACAGACGTGGAAGGCATCAGCTGGGCAAACCCGTACATCGAGTACGGCGTTGAGAAGGGTTACATAAACGGTAACGGCGACGGCACCTTCGACCCCGATGGTAACGTCACAGGCACCCAGTATGTAAAGATGCTCCTCGGCGCAGTCGGTTACGGCGCAAAGGGCGAGTTCGTCGGTCCCTCTTGGGAACTGAACACAATCGTCCTCGGCACGCAGTACGGTCTGTACACAGGCGTTGTCGGTGTTGACTTCTCCGAAGCTGCAAAGCGCGAAGAGGCAGCCCAGTACACGCTGAACGCTCTGTACAAGCCTTATCTGGTTTCGTACAACGCGCTCCTCGGCGAGTACCTGTACAAGTACGACAGCATCTTCAACACAGGTAACAACAACAAGGAAGAAAAGGACTGGGCGACGCTCGGTTCCGAAAACTTCGGACTTGGCTATGTTGAAACCGCTAACGGTCTCGGCTTTGAGGGCGTGAACTGGTACAAGAACAAGACCCAAATCACCGGTTGGTACCAGCATGACGTTATCGTCGATGAGTTTGCAGTAACCGCGGCATACGCCTCCGGTTCCTCGCTCACGAAGTACTCTTGGAACAAGAGACTTGTTACCAAAGACGCACAGAGCAACGTCATCAATGACCCGCTTGCCGGAATTGACATCTATGACAACGGTCTTAAGACGGCGAAAGTGGACTACACCGACCTTACCGGTCCGTATTCGGTTCCGTTCAACTACTTGGCACTTGGCCCCTACGGTCTTACCCCGACTAACGACCTTGGCACCTATGTATACCTCGTTGACTCTGACGCTGATGGTCTGATTGACAAGGTTATCAAGCTGCACGAAATGCTCGCGCAGGTAGTGTCGGCCTCTCCGTATGGCACAACCTACAGAGTATGGAACAAAGCGAACAAAGCAGACGGTTCGTATGACAACACAGCGGTCGAGCCTACGACTTACACGCAGTCGTTCATTCCGCCCACGGGCACATCCTATGCCAAAGATGATTACATCGTAATCGTTCCGGCGTTGTATCCCGTTGGCACACAGGTCGGTGCCTTGCCGACAGACCTCGCTACAGGCGACTTCACCAAGGCTGCTGACTACAACTACAACTCAATCCTGAAGTCCTATAAGGCCGAGAGCATTACCACGAAGCTCACAAGCGTAACCGGTTCGCAGACGAGCAAGCCGCTTACCCTGACGGCTGAAGGCAAGACCTACACAGCAGTTGCGGTTTGGTACAAACTCGTAACGAGCGTTGCGCAACTCACATGGGGCAAAGACGTAAACCTGTTCTTGAATGACCAGGGCGCAGTCATCGGCTACAACAGCACAGTTACACGTGCCGGCGACCTGAACTACCTCTATGTCCGTGCCGCGAAGTTCTCTGACGGCAACGCATGGACCGCGAAGGACGCGAAGCTGTCCGTTATCCTCGCAACAGGCGAAGCGCTTATCATTGACCTCCCGATAAGCGGCGACGGCAAAGTGTTCTACCCGCAAGGTAACCCCGCATCGCTGACAACGACAGCGACGCTGACAGACATCATCAGTGGTAAGGCACCTTCCGGTACTGACTACTGGGGCGTTAAAAAGCAAGACGACATTAACGCAGTTGCAGGACAAGTCGAAGATGGCGTCTGGAGCGACAACAACGCATACGTTGACCACTGGTTCTCCTATGTTGTCAACGACAACGGAACCTACTCGCTCTCCAAGCTGATTACAGCTGAAGTGTTCGAGCAGAAAGACGTTACAGTCGGTCGTCCGATAGCCGGAACGTACTCCGCGGGTCCTGTCGTTGCTTGGCAGACCTCTACGAAGTATCCCTCTGCCGGTACCGGTGCTAACGGTTCCTACTATGCAAACACCAAGACAGTTCTTACCCAGGCAGCCGGTGGCAGAGCAACTGTCAGAACCGGTTGGACCAACTTCCCCGACAAGACATTCATCTACGGCGTAAACGTAACAGCTGACATCAAAGAGCCTTACGCGACATTGGTTATCGTCGATAAGGATTCCCCGACGACAGTTACACACGTCTACACCATAGCTAAGGGCGTCGTCACGGCACCACCGACAATCGGCATCGTGACAAACGGTAACCCGCAGAACACCTCCTCCGACGTTGACCACCGTTGGTACATCGTGCGCACACTCGTTGACGGCGTTGTTACGGACAAGGAAATTCTGTTCAGCAACGACAAGACGCTTGAAGCGGGCCAAATCATTTCGTACTATGACGGCGTGGCCGACAAAATCGTACCGAAGCAGGGTGTTGTTGCAGACACAGACACACCGGGCTTCCTGCACCTTGAAGACGGAACGCTCTGGGCGTACAGCACGCTCATTGGCAGCCCGGTTCTCTTCTACAACGGTGCATATGACGCGGCAACAGACGTTGTTAAGGGTGACATAGTCGAATTCTACGCCATTGCGCAAGAACTCGACATTGGCGGCAAAGTCGGTCAAGGCGTTGCATACGCAATCGTCCTCAAGGCGCACGCGGCGGCGGTCACTGGTTCGTACCCGGCAGCTAACGCTTACCCGTACAGCAACACAGCAGGACGTTACACCACATGGAAAGATGCTGGTGGTGATACAACACGTTGGTATCATGGCGATGGTACGACAACTCCTATTGCTTTGAACCAAGCTTTACTGAGAGACATATTCTTCCCGACCGTCTCTGGTGGAGCAACGAAAACACTCACGCCCGCAGCTATCAACACAGCGGTTAAGGCGTTGAAGATTCCGGTTGAGCTTCGTGTATCGGTTTTCTACAATGGTGGCTACAGCGCGATAGGCTATAACCTCATCACCGATTCATCGAACCCTGATATCAAGATAGTGCTGAAACCCAACGCTGACGGTAGCGGTACTGCACTTACCGATTACCAGACTCTTGTCCCTGACACGCATTACTATGCGACAATTCAGTACAAGGGCGTTGACGTCACAAACGCTGTCTACGCTGGACCCACCTCGCCGTTGGCAGTACTTGACGAAGTTTGGGTCGTTCCCACATTCACAAACCCCTAACCCCCAGCAACCAACCCCGCCCGCGCTAACGCGCGGGCGGGGTCTTTTCATACCCAAACCCCGCCCCGCACTTGACTTTTCCCCCGCAATGCCGTATGATGTCGGCAAAGGAGATTTAACGATGAAACGACGAATTGCGCTGCTTCTGCTCGCGCTCTTTCTGCTCATAGGCGCGGGCACGCCCGCCGACCCGCTTGTTTCCCTCGGCTACCTGACGGAGACATGGAAAGCCGCCGTTGTAACCGAAGCGGCAAGCTCCGCGCGTGATGCGTTCGCGGAAGCGATAGACCTCGCCCTCGCGCGGTACGGCTACGGCGCGCCTGAAACCGCGAGCTACGACTTCGCCGGCGCGCCCTGCGCCATCGCGCTGACCACGGGGCAAACCGTGACGGTCACAACTGGCGCAAGCCTAACGCCAACGACCGCCTCGCTGACGCTCACAGTCGCGACAGGCGCGGTGCTCGACCTCACGACAGGCGAGCAAGTCACGGGCGACCTGCTCCCTAACCGCCGCTACTTCGCGGTGGAGGACACGACCGCGACAGTAACAGCCATATCCGCCGCGAGCGCGCTCGTGGACGGCTTTTACCGCACCGACGGCACGGTTGACCGCCCCCACGCGACGTTCCGCGACGTGCGCACCACAAGCTGGTTCTACGCGGCTGTGGACTACGTGTACACAAACGGCTTATTCTCAGGCACAGAGCATGACACGTTCTCACCCGACCTCGCGATGACGCGCGGCATGTTTGTAACCGTACTGCACAGGCTTGACGGCAAGCCCGCCCCGCGCTTCACGTCGCAGTTCGCGGACATTAAGGACGACACGGCGTATTATTACGGCGCGTCCTGCTGGGCGGCGGAAAACGGCATAGTCAACGGCTATGACGACGGCGCGTTCCACCCCGACGACGAGATAACGCGCGAGCAAATGGCTGCGCTGCTATATCGCTATCAGAATTACCGCAGCCCAACCCCGACGCAGACGCTGCAACCCCCGCCGTCCAACCCCGACATAATGATAACCCCCAACCCATTCGTCCCGTATGACCCATACGTAAGCGCCGAGCCGGAGGAGGAAACGGAGCCGGCGGTGCCGCTCGCGCCCGAGCCGCCCGTTTACACCGCAATAAACGCGTTCCCTGACGCGAAAAACATTTCGGAGTACGCTACCGCGTCGATGGAATGGGCGGTTAAAAACCACCTAATAAACGGCTCAGACGGCAATCTCGTGCCACAGGGCACCGCGACGCGCGCGCAGGTCGCGCAGATAATTCTCAATCTGAAAAATTCCGCCGTCTCATGAACACTTTCGCCGCCGCGGAATAATATGAACTGTACCCGGTCTTATCAAACCAGTCTGGAGGAAACAGTTCATGTGTAACAACAACTTTTTCGGTGGCGGAAACTGCTCGTGGCTCATTATCATTCTGATTCTGCTGTGCGTATGCGGCGGATTCGGCGGCGGTAAATGCGGCTGCGAGAACAACAACATCTGCTAGAAAAAAAGTCCGCCAAAAGGCGGACTTTTTTCAATTAACAATTGACAATGAACAATTAACAATGAATGTGTCCGCTTGCGCGGACGAATTTTATTGGCGCGTCCTCTCGTCCTAACTGTTAATTGTTAATTGTTAACTGTTAATTAAAAAATAAGTCCGCCTTTCGGCGGATTTATTTTGCCTATTCCTTTTCTTCGACGAATTCGACATTAGCGAAAGCATACTTCAATGCTAAATTGATAAGCTCGTTGCGGGAGCGGTTGCTTTTCCGCGCGAGATCTTCCAAGTTATCATTTGTCTCACTTTCGATGCGAATGGTCATCGTGACAGAGCGGTCTTTTTTTGCTTTTACAACGAAATTTTCCTTCATCTGGTCAATCACTCCTCAATTATAGTTTAGCCGATTTTGTCAAAAAACATAAGAGGACAAAGTACAAACTTTTGTGGTTGCATTATCCTCAAAGGCTGTTATAATATATACAACCATAGAAACTTCGGGCTCGGCCTTCCCCGCATTTCCTGTTGATAATAAATCATAAAGTCGTTACGATGTCAAGGCAATGTCAAGCGAAAATTGCTAAATTGCAAGAAAAAGAGCGAAAAATAACAAAAAATCAATGAATAATGCACATGGAGTTGCGATGTTATGTACAAGGAGCAAATAACGTACCAAACACATGCGGACGCAAATTTACCGAATAAGCTTGAGGCGGTTCTCGCCGCGGTCGGCAATCCCGTTTGGTTAAAGATAAACAGCGACAATCCCGATTACGCCGGACGCTACACGGTTGCAATCGTTCTTAATCCGGAGCTGCGCGACTTTGTGCTGCTTGAGCGTTGCTATGCCCGACCGGTGCAGGTCACCTCCGCGATACGCCACGTCGAAGCCGTCGGCGACCGTATCCGATTCACGCTGCGCCGCGGCGAAACGCTGGAGCTGACGCCGATGCCCTCAAGGGTCAGCCGCCCCGTCGCCCCGTGCGAGCTGGAGGATATTCGCCTGCCCGCGCTGATGAACCCGCGCTTTCTGCGCCCCATGGAGGACGGCGTGAGCATCGTTGACCCGGGAATGCTCGGCACGCTGGACGAAGAACAGCGGCGCGCGATTCAGCGCGTCATGGACATCGACCTGTGCGGCTCACGCGAGGACATGCAGTTCAACCGCACGGTGTGCTTCAAGGACGACGGCAAAACCCTCCGCGCGGGCATCTACAACATGGAAACCAACCGCGCCGTCAATTTTATCCCGATGCAAATCTGAAGCCGCCGAAATTGTCAATTGACAACACACGCCAAAAAGGGGTATTATTATAGCTTAAGGAATACGGGTTCACGCGGCGCAAGTCACCCGCGTGAAATCTTTGCGGGGAAAAAAGAAAATTACGGAGGGACAGATATGGCTACAAAACATGTTTTCGTAACGGGCGGAGTGGTGTCCGGTCTCGGCAAGGGCATCTGCGCCGCGTCACTCGGACGGCTGCTGAAGCAGCGCGGACTGCGCGTGACAATCCAAAAGTTCGACCCTTACTTCAATGTTGACCCCGGCACGATGAGCCCGTATCAACACGGAGAGGTGTTCGTAACCGACGACGGCGCGGAGACGGACCTCGACCTCGGGCATTACGAGCGTTTCGTGGACGAGAGCCTGACCGAGAACAGCTCCGTCAGCTCCGGCAAAATCTACTGGAACGTACTCAGCAGCGAGCGCGCGGGCGACTACTTAGGGCGCACGGTGCAGATTATCCCGCACATAACGGACGAGATTAAAACGCGCCTGTACAGTCTCGACGAAAACGTGGACGTCGTTATAACCGAAATCGGCGGCACCGTCGGCGACATTGAGAGCCAGCCATATCTTGAGGCGTTGCGTCAGGTCGCGCGGGAGCGCGGGCGCGAAAACGTCGTGTTTATCCACGTTCCGCTTATCGTCCGCATTCCCGGCTCGGACGAGCTTAAGACGAAGCCCACGCAGCACTCCGTCAAGGAACTGCTGTCCATGGGCATACAGCCGGACATTCTCGTCTGCCGCAGCGACCTGCCGATTACAAAGGACATACGCGAGAAAATCTCGCTCTTCTGCAATGTTGAGCTTGACTGCGTTATACAAAACATAACCGCGCCGTCGCTGTATGAGGTGCCGCTGCTCATGGCGGCGGAGGGGCTTGACCGCGTCGTGTGCCGCAAGCTCGGGCTGGACCTGCCGGAAGCGGACCTGACCGAATGGTGCGCCATGGTGGAGCGCGCGCGCCGCGCCGAGCGCAAAACCGAAATCGCCATAGTCGGCAAGTACACGGAGCTGCACGACTCATACCTCAGCGTCGTCGAAGCATTGTCCCACGCGGGCACGGAGAACGACGCGGTGGTTCAAGTCCGCTGGGTGGACAGCGAGCTGCTGACCGACGCGAACGTCGATGAACGCTTAAGCGGCGTGAACGGCGTGCTCGTCCCCGGCGGCTTCGGCAATCGCGGCATTGAGGGCATGATAACCGCCGTGCGTTACGCGCGCGAGAATCGCGTCCCGTTCTTCGGCATCTGTCTCGGTATGCAAATGGCGGTCATCGAATTCGCCCGCAACGTCGCGGGGCTTGAGGGCGCGAACTCCACCGAGATGAACGAGTTGACGAAATACCCCGTAATCGACCTAATGCCCGACCAAGTCGGCATAACAAAAAAAGGCGGCACAATGCGCCTCGGCAAATATCAATGCGTCCTCACACCCGAAAGTCACGCCGCGCGGTTATACGGCGAGCCGGAGGTGTCCGAGCGTCACCGTCACCGCTATGAGTTCAATAACGACTACCGCGAAGCCCTGCAAGAGCGCGGTCTGATTTTCTCGGGGCTTTCCCCGAACGGCAATCTCGTGGAAATCTCCGAATATCCCGCGCACCCGTGGTTCGTCGGCGTGCAGTTCCACCCCGAGCTGAAGAGCCGCCCCAACCGCGCGCACCCGCTGTTCTACGGCTTCATAAAAGCGTCCTTGGAGGGCTAGCGTATGGCGCTATACGAACTCGTAAAGCTCGCCGTACTGGCGGCGTTGGAGCAGCTGCGGCAAGGCGGAGTTAAATCATGGGTCGTCGCGGCGGTCGCGTTTCTGTTGTTCATGGGGCTTGGAATCTTTGCCATTTCAAAGATAATAAGTTATGCTCCAAATTCGATTGGCAAAGTATTCGCCATTTTATTTTACGGCATTAAAGCGCTTATAAACTCCGCCGCCTTCACAGTTATCGCGGTCATTTTGACCGCCGCCGAGGAAGTGGCGGACGGTTACATAGGCGAGGTACTGACGAAGTTCGGCAACAGGTTTTACATCGAGCTGATTATCGCAGCGGCTCTATACGGCGGACTGCTGATTTTCATTATTTGGTTAAAGAATGGCGATATGGAGGAGCCGGAGGAAATCGCAAAGGCAATCCTCAAAGCTCTGCTCGTGATAATTGTCTCGACGCTCGCGATTTTCACCACATGGTCCGTGCGCTCAATCGGCTTTCTGCAATTCAACGTGTTCAAGCACACGGCGGCGGAGTGGCTGTACAGGTTCTATAACGGCTACATCGTGTTCATCGTGATTGGTCTGGCTCGGGAGATACTTATGCTTCCGTTCGCGCGGTTTATCGCCAACATAATGAGCGACTAACCACCAACCTAACTCACGAACATCGTCACGTCGTCAATCGTCAGCTCGGGGTGCAGCGCCAAATTTATCCCGTAGGCGACGAGCTTTGCGATGTCCGCGACGTTCGCGTCAATATCCTTCGGCGTGACGACCATGCCAGCGCCGAGAAACTCGTCGGTCAGCAGCTCCGCGCTCGCGCCCGTCTCCGCCGCAATGTCCGCCGCGAGCGTCGCCGCGTCCACCACCGTCGGCACGCCGACCGCGATTACGGGTATACCCAGCGTCTCGCGGTTAATCGCGGCGCGCGCGTTGCCCACGCCCGAGCCGGGCACAATCCCCGTGTCCGCCAGCTGCACCGTGCGGCATACGCGAGCCAGCCGCCGCGCCGCCAGCGCGTCCACGACAATCACGCGGTCGGGCTTCACCCTGTCCGTTATTGCGCGGATAACCTCCGCGCTTTCAATCCCCGTCGTGCCCAAAACGCCCGTCTCAAGCGCGACGACGCGCCGCAAAGAGCCGAACATGTCGGGCATACGCTCCACCAAATGGCTCGTCACCATCGTGCTCCCAACCGTCGCGGGTCCCACCGCGTCCGCCGTAATCGCGCGGTTGCCAAGCCCCGCGACGAGCACCGTCTCCTCGGGGCGCAAGTCCAGCAGCGCGGAAAGCTCGTCCGCCAGCACGCGCGCGCCGACGGTAAAAGCGTCGTCCTCGCGGTGCAGCAGCTTGTCAATCTCAACCGTCGTGTAACTGCCGACGGGCTTGCCCAGCGCCGCCGCGCCCTCGCCGTCCAGAATGTCCACCGTCGTTACCTGAAAACCGTTCACGGCGCGCTCACGGGCGCGAACGCCGCGAAGCTCCGTCGTCTCGCCCGCGCTCTCGCGCCATAATTCCTCCGCCTCAACGGCGAGGTCCGTGCGTCTTGTAAGCATGAAAGCAGCCCTCCGCATCGCTTAATTTTGCTTATTGTCGGCGGATTTGCCCGCGCGTATACAAAAATTATTGAGTTTGCGGCGAAAAAAGTCTTGATTTTCCCCGAACCGTGTGTTAAACTAACAGTCCATGCTAGTGAATTGCATGAATTGTAAATGCATTACATGTTTATGTGTTGGATTTTCGCGGGAGGAGGTGGCTAGTAAATGCCTAATATTAAATCCGCTTCAAAGAGAGTTCTTATTTCGCGCGCGCTCAACCTCAAGAACCGCGCGGCGCGCAGCGTGCTTAAAACGCAGATTAAGAAGTTCGAGACGGCTGTCGCCGCGGGGGACCGCGCCGGCGCGGAAGTCGCGTATAAGTCCGCCGTCAAGGTCGTGGACAAGTCGGCGGCGCACGGGTTGATTCACAAGAACAACGCCGCACGCAAGAAGAGCGCGCTCACCGTCAAGCTCAACGCGTTGAGGTAAGCGGCTTACTTCAAGCCAAATGCCCTCCGCCCGAACAATAAGCGCACGAAACCGTCACACACGTGGCGGTTTTTTTGTTTGACCCAAACCCCGCTTGTGTGATACAATGTTACGAACCGATTAAACACAACGGAGGTGCCGCGTGAAAGACCAATACGGGCGCGAAATTACATATCTGCGGCTGTCAGTCACCGACCTGTGCAACCTGCGCTGCGTCTACTGTATGCCCGAGCGCGGCGTTGAAAAGCTCAGTCACAGCGACATTCTGTCCGTCGAGGAAATAGGCGAGCTTGCGCAAGCTGCCGCCGAGCTTGGCATTACAAAGCTGCGCCTAACGGGCGGCGAGCCGCTCGTGCGGCACGGCATACTCGATATATGCCGCCTTGTCGCGCAAACCTCGGGCATTGCCGAGACATGCCTGACCACAAACGGCACGCTGCTGACGAAAAGCGCGAGCGCGAGCCTGAACTACGCCGAAGCCCTGCGCGAGTGCGGCGTGTCGCGCCTGAACATCAGCCTTGACACGCTCGACCCCGAGCGTTACGCGAAGCTTACGCGCGGCGGCGAATTGAAAACCGCGCTGGACGGCATAGAAGCGGCGCGCGCGGCGGGGTTCGCCGACATTAAAATCAACACCGTTCTAATCAGCGGCGTGAACGAAGCGGAAATCCGCAAACTTGTAGAGCTAACGCGCGGAACCGAAACGCGCGGCGAGCTTCACGTTCGCTTCATCGAGATGATGCCGATAGGCGAAGCCGCCGAATGGGCAAGCGAGCGTTTCCTTGAAAATTCCGCCGTCCTCCGCGCCGTGACGGAGCTTGCGCCAGTAGGACTTGACGGCGTTGCGCGGCTGTACCGTCTGCCGGGCGCGACGGGAACCGTCGGGCTAATCTCGCCAATCTCGTCGCACTTCTGCCCCGACTGCAACCGCGTTCGCGTCACGAGCGACGGCAAGCTGAAGCCCTGTCTCCATTCCGCCGACGAAATACCCCTGCGCGGACTGCATGGCGACGACCTGCTGCAAGCCATGCGCGCCGCGATTTTCGGCAAGCCGCAGCGTCACGCGCTCGGCGGCAAAGCAATCAGCAAATCCACCCGCAGCATGAACGCAATCGGAGGGTGATGACAATTAACAATTAACAATTAACAATTAACAATTGACAATTTACGGGGGGTTTTTATGCCGCTTACTCACTTTAATGACGACGGTCGGGCGCGTATGGTTGACGTGTCCTTGAAGCCTCGGACCGACCGCGTTGCGACGGCTTGCGCTGTCGTGCGCCTGAACCGCGCGACGTTTGAGCTTGTGCGGGACGGCAAGCTCAAGAAGGGCGACGTGCTCGCCGTCGCGCAGGTCGCGGGAATAATGGGCGCGAAACGCACGTCGGACATTATCCCGATGTGCCACCCAATCGCGCTCACGGGCGCGGATTTGTCGTTCGAGCTTGACGAAAGCGCGAACACCGTAACCGTCTCCGCGACGACGCGCTGCACGGGCGAAACGGGCGTCGAAATGGAAGCGATGACCGCCGTAACCGTTGCCGCGCTTACGATTTACGACATGTGCAAGGCGGTGCAGCGCGACATTGTAATCGGCGAGGTGCGCCTGACGCACAAGTCGGGCGGCAAGTCGGGAACTTATAACGCAATTGACAGTTGACAATTTGGACGTGGGATACGATAAATTTGGAGGTTACATTTATGGCTAAGATTTTGGCTACTTGTATCAGCGAACGCAAGGGGACGATTAAGACTCAGGTGCCCGAGATTGCTTTGCGGCGCGAGCACGGGATTGACGGCGACGCGCACGCGGGCGATTGGCACCGACAGGTCAGTCTGCTCGGCGTTGAGAGTGTGGACAAGCTGCGCGAAAAGCTCACGACGAGCACTTTCGACCTGCCGCCCGGCGTATTCGCGGAGAACATACTAACCGAGGGCATAACGCTCTACAAGCTCCCAATCGGCACGCGTCTGCGCGCCGGCGAAACGCTCCTTGAGGTCACGCAAATCGGCAAGGAGTGCCACGAAGCGTGCGAAATCCGCCAAAAGACGGGCGACTGCGTAATGCCGCGCGAGGGCGTGTTCGCAATCGTAATCGAAGAGGGCACGGTTCGCCCCGGCGACAGCCTTGAGATAGTCGAACAGAATAACGAGGTGCAACCATGAGCTTCACGGCGGCGGTCATAACCGTAAGCGACAAAGGCTCGCGCGGCGAGCGCGTGGACACGGCGGGACCCGCCGTCGCGGAAATACTGCGCGCCGCAGGCTTTGAGGTCGCGTACACGACGATAGTTCCCGACGAGCGCGCCGACATCGAGCGCGAGCTGATTGAGTGCGCGGACGAGCGCGGCATTGCGCTTGTCGTCACGACGGGCGGCACGGGCTTCTCCCCGCGCGACATCACCCCCGAAGCGACGCTTGCCGTAGTGGAACGCCGCGCGCCCGGCATACCCGAGGCGATGCGGTACGAAAGCCTGAAAATCACGAACCGCGCCATGCTCTCGCGCTGCGAAGCGGGCATACGCGGCTTGACCCTGATAATAAATCTCCCGGGCAGCGAACGCGCCGCCCGCGAGAATCTACAGGCCGTTGCGGCGGCGCTGCCCCACGGGCTTGAAATGCTGCGCAAGCCGGGCGACCACTAACAATATTCCCCTCGTCCCCCGCAGGGCACCTGTTGCGCGTTGCACTCGCCCTGCTGTTTAGTGTTTTGAATTTTTTTCAATCTCAAAGGAGATTCGCTTGTCCTCCGCGGACGGCGCCCCCTTTCCAACGCGGGAAAGGGGGGAAAGCGCGCTTAAGAGGGGCTGCCGCCCCTCTTAAGAAGCTCCCCGCTTCTCAGAGCACTATAGTCTCCAGTCGCTATCGCAAATCAGGTCGCTCATTACGCGGCACAAGACTAAACTTCAAGTGCAAGCTCGCTCCGCGAAAGCCAACAGCGTTGCAACGCAGTTGACCTTGCCAAGTGGCAGCTTGCAACCCAAGCGTTAACTTCTTGTCCGTAACGCCGCAATCGGTTTGCGCCTAGCATCGGGGGTGATTTTTAAGAGGGGGTTCACCCCCTCTTAAATGCGCTTTCCCCCCTTTCCCGCAATGGAAAGGGGGCGCCGCCCGCGTAGGGCAAGCGAATCTCCTTTGAGATTGAAAAACAATAGAGAAACTAAAACAGCAACTGCGCTGTTACGCAGAGAGAGGTGCCGCTCGGCGGGACGAGAGAATATTGTTGTCAACAATAAAAATCAAACACCTTACCAAGCAAGCGCTCAGCGACATCAACCGTCACGGCTGTCGGGCAGTAGCCCGTCAGATGACTGTCGGCGACCGCTTGGGCAAGCCCCGTCACCTGCTCGCGCGTCGCGCCCAGCTCGCGCAGGGACTTCACGTTCATCGCGCGCATCATGCCGTAAATCGCTTCCGCAACCATGTCGCCGAGCCGCGCGCCGTCCTCACCGCCCGTCAGCGCGATACCCATGGCGCGCGCAATGTCCGCCATGCGCTCCGGCACAAAGGGCGCGACGAACCGCATGGTTTCGGCAAGCCCGAGCGAGCAGCTCTGCCCGTGCGGCGTGTGGAACGCAACACTAAGCGCGTCGCCGATAGCGTGCGCCATGTGCGTCAGCGGGTCGCGGAACGCCATGCCCGCCCAGTTCGCGGCAAGAGCCATCTCGCTGCGATACTCAATGTTGTCGGGGTGTTGATAACTCAGTACCAAGCTCTCCGCAATCTTGCGAATCGCGCCCAACCCGTAATAATCCGCGTGCACATTCGCGCAATTGCTCGTGTAAGATTCCGTCGCGTGGGCTAGCGCGTCCAACCCCGTGTTCGCCGTCTCCTCCAGCGGCAGCGAAACCATAAGCTCGGGGTCAACAACCGCGAGCGTCGTGTTAACGTAAACGCTCCACTTCGCGCGCTCATCGGGACGCGAGATAATCGCGACGCGCGTGCACTCGCTGCCCGTTCCCGCCGTCGTCGGCACGAGAATCACGGGCGCGGTAGTGTCCATGCTTATCGGGTGCGCGAGAATGTACTTTTTCACGGGACCCAAGTTGCCCGACAGCAGAATCGAAGCCGCCTTAGCCGTGTCCATGCTGCTTCCGCCGCCGATACCGACAAGGCAGTCCGCGCCGACTGCGAGGGCAAGCTCGCCAGCCGCGTCCACAACCGAGTCGGGCGGGTCGGCAACCACGCCGTCAAACGTCGCGTAAGCCACGCCCGCCGCGTCCAGCGAAGCGACAGCCCGCGCGACAATCCCCGCGCGCTCAATACCCGTGTCGTAGATAAGCAGAGCCTTGCGCAGCCCGCGCGCCGCAAGCCTTTCGCCGAGAACGGAGATTGAGCCGCGCCCGAATATAACGCCCGCGCCCGCCGTAAATTCTTGATACATTAAAAATTCCTCCCGTCAAAACCTTATTTATTGCGATAATTGTAGCACAAAAACGCCGCGTGTGATATACCTTTTCTCAATTAAAATAACAAGCCCGCGAACAGAAAGTATAACATAATAGGTCAAACATAATAGGTCTGACAAACAGCGAGTGAAGCAACAAAGAGTACGACTATCCCTTTGGTCGTACTCTTTGTTTTGCTTATATCAGCGGTTTACCGTCACTTGCCGCCGCTCCGCCGCCGCCGACCTGCGGTAATCGCGATAACGCCGCCGCCAACCACCAACAAGCCGCCGATGACCGTTATCACCGCAACAGGCAAGTTGTTTTCTATTTTCTCGCGTTCAGGCGCGGATTCAATAAGCCTTTCCTCCGATTCCGTTTCCCGCTCGACAGGAGCGTCGATAACTTCGTCCTTTTCGTCGTCCGTAATTACTGTCGCGTCGTCCTCGTCCGCCGCCGTGATGTTCAAAACAGGCGCGTTGGCGTTCGGCGCAACATACGTCGTGTCGGGGCGCGAAACGGTATTTGTCGGTTCCTTCGGCGCGTCCGCGTTCGGTTGCGTCGGCTCCTCTGACGGCTGTTGCGGAGCCGCCGCCGCATTCGGCGCGTCCGCCGCAGGAGCGGGAGCGTCAACTATAACCACAGGCGCGACCGAGGGAACATTCGGGTAATCTTCCTCAACAGGAGTGAGCGGTTCTTCCGTTTTCGGCTCATCTTCAGTTGTTTGCGTTGACGGACGTGTAGGCGCGTCGCCACCGCCGCCGCTCGGCGGAACAGTCGGCGGTTCGCCGCCATCGTCGGGTTCGCCGTCGTCATGGTCGCCGCCGCCGTGGTAGCCGTCGTCGGGCTTCGGCAAATCAGGCTTCGGACCAATCGCAACGCCGCCTGTTTCGCCGCCGTATTTACCGTCGTTAACGGTATCATGCAACCATTCTTCCACGGTTTTGCCGTTGATTTTCATGCCGTCCCAAATGTAGTTATTGTCTGATACGAACGTGCCCGTAAACTTATCATACCAATCCTCGCCGAAGAAGAACGGGTCGAGCTTGTCGTTACTGCGACCGTTAATTTCCTCGTTCATCGCTTTGGAATTGGAGATTGTAAGCGTCCCGCTCCCGGTCGCGACGCCCGCGATTCCGCCCGCCTCATGAAAACCGTTTATGCTCATTTCGCTTTCGCAGTTGTCAATCAAGACAGAACCCTTTGCGCTGGTATCAATGTTTCCGACAATTCCGCCCGCGGGTCTTGACCAGCCGGTGTCGTTCGGAAAGTTCATTAAAATCTTGCCGCTGCTAGTGCTGTTTGTTATTTCCGAGCCTTTGAAGTTACCGACGATACCGCCCGTGTTTTCGCCTCTGCCCTCAATTGTGCCGATAAAGTGACTGTCGTCGATTGTGCCGCCGTCAAAGCGTCCGACGATGCCGCCCGTATCCGCCCCGGTGTTTACAATGCTGTCACCCGTTTTAAGCCTGTAGATAATGTCCGCTTCGACAATGCAGCTCCTGATGTCGCCGCCGCCGAACTGACCGACGATGCCGCCCATCATCACCTGCGACTGTGGCGTTCCGTTGTAAATGAGCTTGCCCTTAAATGAGCAGTCGGTGATATTCCCGCTGTAGTTTCCGACCAATCCGCCGACCCAATAGGCGAGCTTGTTCGTGAGCGTTTCGACATTGCCCTCAAAATGGCAGTTCGTCAAGGTGCTCCCGCCGCTACCGATGATGCCGCCCAGATAGCTCGAACCCGTCACGTAACCGTCAACGACGAAAATGTTTTCAATCACCGAGCCGAGCGCGGTTCCCGCGATTGCGCCGCTATGACTGCCCGCGGCGGAGACGGAGCAGCTTTCAAGCGTCAAGTCGTGTATACTCGCGCCGTAAACATAGCCGAACATGCCTGCGCTCCAACCGTGTTCTATTGTCAGATTGGAAATTGTGTGTCCGCCGCCGTCAAAATCACCCTCAAACATCGGAGCCTTAGACGTGCTAGTTTCGGTAGTGTACACAAGCGGCGACCGCGTCACGCCGCCGAGGTCAATGTCGGCGGTCAGCTTGAAGTACGCGGTGCGGTAAATGTCTGTTGTCGAGATGTCGAGCAACCGCGCCATTTCGTCGTAATCCGCAACGCTGCCTATCTCGTAAGGCGTCAACGCGTCGCCCGTGCCGATAAGCGTGGTAGGCTCTTTGTACGGCTCAAGCGCGTCGATTGCCGCCTGAAGCGCGGCTATTGCTTCGGCAACGTCGTCTTGCGTCGCGGCGGTGCTGCGCATTTGCGCTTTCGCGCCGTCCAGCTTTGCGGTGAGCTGCGCCCAACTGTCCGCCGTATACTTCGTTTCCGTCTCCGCGTCGGCAGCGTTTATCAATGCCAGAAGTGCTTTGTGGTTCAAGATTACGCGCGGTTGACTGTTACCCGCCAAATAAACAGGCAACGCGCCGTTGACGGGAGGTTCACCCGCAAAAACAGGCAATTCGCCGTCCGTCAAAGTCCACGGCGCGGCAGCGCGTCTGAAACCGCTCGGCCAGCTTGCCGCGAGTTGCAATTCCGCGTAACTAAGCGCGAAAGCGTCGGGCACACCTTGCGCTTCGCCACCCAAGTACACAGGCATTCCGCCCCAAGCCTTAACGCCCGTCAGCACAAATCTGCTGTGACCTTCCTCAACGGTGGAAACCGCGTGTGCGACCGTTTCGCCGCTGACTTGCTCATTCAGCGCAACGCTGTCAGTTATGTAGAGCTTGCTGGTTGATGTTGCCAAGCTCGTACTGAAGTCACCGAGAATACCTGCGGCTTTGCCGCCGTTTACGATACTCGTCGTGGTGTAGCAGTTTGCAATCGTTGAATAGGACGGGGTACTGGTATTGCCGATGAATTTGCCGACAATACCACCGGCGGCGGTCGCCATATTGATTATGCCATCGCTTCGGCAATCAGTAATCTTTACATTGTTGTAGAGCGTACCCATTATTCCGCCCGCAACGCTCGCCTTGCTCGCGGACGCGGGAGTCAGCACACCGTTGAAATAGCTTTCGGAGATTACAATGCGTCCCGGAGAATCTAGGGTTGAGCCGTTCGAGTTGCCGTACCCCACAACGCCGCCAACGGACAAGCCGGAGATGTTGGCATTTACGGAGCATTGAGTTACTGTGCAATATGTCGCCGTATTGCCGCTCATCTGACCGACTATTCCGCCGACATATCCATTACTGCCGTTATCAACAATCGCGCCGCCTACAGTATAATTGCTCACCGCGCAATTGCTTACCGTTGCCATATTGCTCATTGAGCCGACTATTCCGCCGACGTAGCTGCCGTTACCGGCTGTGACGAGTATGTCAACCGCAGCGGTGCAGTCAAGTATTTGCGAGTGCGCGGCTGCGTTTGAACCCGTCAAGCTCGACGCGATGCCGCCGACATAGTCGCCTGACGCGATTATTGTTCCGCGAACGTGACAGTTTTCAATTTTTGTGTTTGCGGAAGCGGCAGCGGCAATCGCCCCGATATTGGACACGCCTTTGATGTTGAAGTCGTCAAGTGTCAGATTTTTTATTGTTGCGCCCGTTACCGCACCGAAGAAACCGAGATTAGCCGCCGTTGAGGAGAGTCGCAAGTTGGAAATGATATGGTTGTCGCCGTCGAACGTGCCGCCCTTATACACAAGCGGCGTCCACGTCGTCACTCCGCTCATGTCAATGTCCGCGGTCAGCTTGTAGCTCGCTGCGTTGTATATGCCCGCAATCTTCGCGTCAGCCGCGTTGACAAGGCGATTCATTTTCAGCAGCTGCGCAAGACCCGAAATCAGAAACGGTTCGTCCGCCGTGCCTTTCCCCTCCAGCTTAATGGCGGTAAGCTCCTCCAGCTCCGCCCGCACAGTCGTGACAGTCGCCGTCATCGCGTCAATCACTTCCTGCGACGCGTCATAAAGCGCAATAATCTGTTGCGCAAATGTCAGCGTTTTCTGAAGCTCGCTCCACTTTGCCGCTTCCGCGCTGAAATCGTCAATCTTAAGCGCGGAAGCCGCGTCAATGGCAGCTTGCAACGCGCTCTTGTCGCCGACTTCGCCGTTATCTCTTACGGATGCAAAATATGACGGGAAATCCGCAGACATTTTGTCCGCAAAATTTGTCAGGACAGGCAGCTTGCCCTCAATGTAGCTCCACGCGCCGCCGACCTCCGTCATTTGCGACGGCCAACCGTCGGCAAAGCGCAAGCTCCAGCTAATGAAAGCCTGACCGTTCCGTTCGGGGCTGAACAAAGCGTCGGCTGCGCTCATGTTCGATAAGAATTTCCTGTCAAGCGTAAGACCCGGCCACGCGTAAGTGTCTTTCTGGACATAGTTTGCCGTGTGGAATCTTGCGTCGCCGCTCAACGCGCCAAACGTAACGCCCGTGCTCAAGCCGTAACGCGTCACGGTTTTGCCGACAACCCGCACGCCTTTCACGGTGAATATTCCCGCGTCATTCGTTGCCTGCTCTCCCAATACGCCGCCGACTGTTGACGTTCCGTATACATTAGCTGTGCTGTAACTGTTTTCGATACGTGTCTCTCGGTTCGCGCCGACGTTCGGCACGTAGCCAATGAAGCCGCCGACACGACTGCCGCCGATTATTTCGCCGCCGATGAAGCAGTCGGAAATGGTGAGCCTGCCGCCGTAACCGACCAAACCGCCTACGTATGTAGCTGCGCCGGAGTTCACGGTACCGTTAAAGCCGCTTTTTTCAATAGTCAACACGCCTGTGCTGCTTGTGCTTGTGGGGAAATAACCTACCAGACCTCCGCCGGCCTGTTTCCCGACCTCAATGGTTGTTTCCGCGTAACAATTTGTTATCTTCGCCGTCATCACGTTCGCTATATTTCCCACAATTCCGCCCGCGGGCGAAAGCGCGACTGTCGCGCCGATTGCAATTATCGACCCGCCCGTTACGGTGCAGCTGTCAATCGTTATGCTCTTCGCGGTTCCGGTGTATCCGGCAGAACCGACGATGCCGCCCGCGTACTCGGTTGCGGAGATACTCTGCTCTCCGTTCATGGTCACGTGGCAGTCGGTTATCGTCGCGGTGCCCTTTGCCCCCGCTGTAGCTCTGGTATAAACCAACCCGATAATGCCGCCCGCATACGAGCTTCCGCCGCGAATATCCGCCGCCACGGTGCAACCGCTGATGTTTACGGCGGAATCGTCAACACGGGCGACAATACCGCCGACATAACTGCCGTCGCCGATGATTGAACCGCTGACATAGCAATCCGTAATTTCGAGCGTGGCATTAGTCACCTGCGAAATGATACCCGCCGCGAAAGCGTTGGTGTATGCGGCGGATACCGTTCCGCTAAGGCGGCAGTTCGCAATTGTAACAGTACCGGTCGCCGTACTTGTCGCGTTTGCGGCAAGAAACGCCGCGTAGCCGTATTGCGTGGCTTCAGTTCGGCAATTTTCAAGCGTTAAATTTCTGATAGTCGCGTCGCTGATATAGCTGAACATCGCCGCGCCCGTGCCGACGCTTACCGACAGATTGGATATGCTTTGACCATCGCCGTCAAAAACGCCCGTAAATGCCGCGGCTTCGGTTCTGCCGAGCGGCAACCACTCAATGCCGCTCATGTCAATATCGGCCGTCAACTTATAGTGCTTGCCCCGATAAGCGTCCCGCACCGTTGCGTCGGAAGAGTTAATCAGGCGGTTCATCTTCTGCAAAAGCTCGGCGTTACCAATCAGGAACGGAGCTTCAGCCGTGCCGTCGCCCTCCAACTCAAGCGCGTTGCGGCTTTTCAACAGCCCGACGGCGGCTTCAAGCTCCGTCGTCGCCGCGTCAAGCTCCGCCTGAGAAGACTCGCTGTCGGCAGACACGATTTTCACTCTCGCCAAAACCGTTTGAAAACTATTCCACTCATCGGGATACTGTAAGGCTTGCAGCGTTTCCGCCGAGTTAATAGCGGCCTGCAACGCGGTTTTGTCCGCGTCGCCCGGCGCGGTCAGGTAGTCCGACATGTACGCGGGGAAATCATCGGAAAGTGTGTCCGTCAGATACGCAAGTACGGGTAAGCTCCCCGCCGCATAGCTCCATACGCCCTGCCGCAAGCTTTGCGGCCAACCGCTTGCCGTTGCAAGCGTCCAGCTCAACACAATCCCGCCGTTCTTATCGTTGTTGAAAAGCGGCTCGCCGTACAGAATTTCTTTCAAAGGCACTCCCGCAAGAACAAGCCCTTTCCACGCGCTTACGTCGGAGATGTTCAAGCTCCCCGTGCCGACGGCGTTACCATAGATTGCGCCTGCCGTTGCGGTTGTGGCGGTGACGCTGCCGCTCAAAACGCGGCAATTTTCGATTGTTATAGTACCGGCGGCGTTCTTATTTCCCAAAATGCCGCCGCCATTAGTTGTCGCTTCGACAGACGCCAGAACAATGCAGCTGCCGATAACGGGATAGCCGTTCGTGTACTGCCCGAGAATACCGCCCGCAGACGTGGTGGCCTTTACGCTTCCGTCCACGAGACAGTTTTCGATTGTAACCGCTATTGCCGTCGTGCCTAATATGCCGCCCGCGGTTGCGCCGACCGCCTCCACGCTTCCGCTCACATAGCAACCCGCGATGGTTGAAGCCGTTCCCGTTGTGTTGCCCGCAATACCGCCGACAATGTTAGCCGTTGAATAGATGTCAACATTCACAAGTGCCAAATTCGTGATTGTCGCGCCGTTGAGCACGCCGAAAAAGCCAACGTTACCCGTCTGCAACCTCACGGACAAGTTCGAGATAACCTTGCCGTTACCGTCAAAGTTGCCGAAAAAAGCGGTAGCGTTAGCCGCGCCGAGCGGGGACCACTCCTCTTCGGACATGTCGAGGTCAGCCGTCAGCTTATAATATTTGGCGCGGAACTCCGCGTTCGTCGCCGTGCCGTTAATTTGCGCCCTCACCCATTGCAGGTTGGCGACGCTTGCAATCAAGTATGGCGCGCCCTGCGTTCCGTCGCCGAGCGGCACGGGATTAAGCTCGGGTTCAGGCTCTTCAAGTATTCCGAAAGCACCCTCCTCCGACTGCTGAAGCTCCGCCACCGTGAGCTTTACGAGTTTCGCGAGCTCTTTGTCCGACTCGTCCGCCGCCGCTTCGTCGAACTCTTCGACCGGCGACGCGACGATTTGACTCTCCGCGTCCGTACTATCCGTCGAAAGACTCGTGCCGGTCAGTATCGGCATGAGCGCGAGGAGCAGCGCGAGAATGAGTGCCGTGGTTCGTTTAGTCAATTTCTGCATTTTTTACGTCCCCTTATGTAAATTTTATTTTTCCGCAAGCTAAAGTGCCGCCGTATCTGCTTTTATATCGGAACGCAAAAGCACCCCACGCTGTACAGCGTGGGGTGCTTGACTTTAACGATTTGTACTGCGCTCATTTCCGCCCCTTTTCGGGCAAACACAGTATAGGCAAGCCAAAATTGGCTATGCCGCGCCGCCTAAGTCTTTTCCCACGCTTGTAACAAAGAGTAAGGTCATACCGTTTCCGATGCTAACCCCGTGCGACATGAACGTATCCATATCGCAGGCTGCGCTTTCATAGGCATAGGCTCTGCCCTTAGAAGTGCGCAGCTCGCTTGAGAAAGGATTTAATTGCGTGTAGCTTATCATAGGGGGAAGTTACTGTCAAGGGAGAAATTTGCCCCGTAGCGTTGATATTAAAACAATCAACATTTTCGCGAGGTACGACAGCAAACCTATGGTCAAACAGTTGCTGAGGTGGTATAATCAACCCGTCAACAACTCTATAATCTAATAACAAGGGGGCAATACAATGCCGCAGCTTAAGGTACTGGCGATAAACGGCAGCCCGCGTGCGGAAGGGAACACGGCGCACATGCTCGAAACCGTTCTGGGCGTGTGCCGCGCGGCGGGAATTGAAACGGAAACCGTCCACGTCGGCGGCAAACCCGTGCGCGGGTGCGTCGCTTGCGGGGCGTGCGGCGCGCACATCGGCAGGTGCGCCACGGACGACTGGGTTAACGAGCTTTACCCCAAAATGGCGGCGGCGGACGCGATAATCCTCGGCTCGCCCACGTACTTCTCCGACCTAACGCCCGAGCTGAAAGCCGTCATCGACCGCACGGGCTTCATCGCCGGGCGCGACGGTAAACGCTTCAGCCGCAAGGTCGGCGCGGCGGTCAGCGCGGTGCGCCGCGCGGGCGGGATACACACGCTGGACTCAATAAACCACTTCTTCCTCATCAACGACATGGTAGTCCCCGGCAGCAGCTATTGGAACATGAGTCTCGCGCGCGAGTTGGGCGACTACGAGCGCGACGCGGAGGGAATCCGCACAATGACCCGTCTGGGTGAGAACGTCGTCTGGCTGCTCGAACGCCTTGCGAAATAAGCAAAAAGTGAAAGCCGCGATTTTCGCGCTTGCATTAGCGGGCGAAACATGGTACAATACCCCCAATTGAACAGGACTTTCTTCCGAGCCGCGCGGTCTAACGGGTAACACCCATGACTTCACGGCCTGAAGCGCGAGTTAACGCCGCGCTTCACGGGGCGCGCCGAAAACGGCGCGGCCTTCTATCGGCTCAATAAGCCGCACCGAAAAGGACACGAAAGGTCGCCGAAACGCAAGCCTTGCAATTTGTTTGAACATGTGCGGGCAACTTGCGAATGCTGAAAACGCGGCGGCTTGTCTTTTTGGACAAGCCGACGTTTATTTTTCGTGCTGAATTTTAAGAGGTGAAATAATGTCTCAAGATAATACATACGACGTAAATCGCGACCTTGAATACTTCCGCTCGCTGTGGCGCGCGCGCGGCGATTCGCCCGTGCCGCACTCGCCCGAGATTTGGGACCGCCGCGCGGAGGAATGGATTTCCGACCTCGGCGACGCGGACGCGGGCAAGCGCGAATCACTCCGCGCCGACACGATGCACGACAGAGTACGCGCGACGGCGGCGTACCTGCGCGGGCGCGGACTGCTCACGGCGAGCGAAACCGTCGTTGACATAGGCTGCGGACCCGGGCTGTTCGTCGCCGAGTTCGCGAAAACCGCGAAGCACGCGACGGGCATGGACTACTCCGCGCGCTTCATGGAGTTCGCGGCGGAGCACGCGGCGTCGCGCGGGGTTACGAACGCGGACTTCCAAACATGCGACTTCCTCGCGCTCGACGTTGCGGAGGCAAAGCTCGAACGCAGCTACGACCTTGTGTTCACGTCGATAACGCCCGCCGCGTCAGGGCACGGTTGCCTTGAAAAGCTAATCGCCATGTCCCGCGCGTATTGCTACAACGCGAGCTTTGTCCACACGTCGGACGAGCTTGTGGAGCGCGTGTCGCAGGATGTGTTCGGCGTTCGGCGCAAGCCGCGACTGGACGGCGCGGGGTTTTACGCGCTGCTGAATCTCCTCTGGTTCATGGGATATTACCCCGAAACGAGCTATTACGAGGACGCGCGCGACGAGATAATCCCCGCGACCTACGAAGCGGCGGAGCGCATAGCCTCCCGCTGCGGCGCGTATGAGCGCGATGACATTCTCCGCGTTCAGAGCTACCTAGAAAAGCACGGCGCGACCCCGCGCCACAGCGTGTACCGCTACGGCGGTGTGCTCTGGGACGTGCGCGTGCGCGATACGCGCAATTAACGACAGACAAAACGCGGAACGGAGATGAGGGCGACGGAAAAGCAAAAATTGCGCGGCTATTCGCTGCTTGTCGCGGTCATGGCGGCGATACTCGTCGTCTGCGTGCTCATCTCGTTCGCTCTCGGCAGATTCCCCATATCGCCGCGCGAGCTGCTGACCGCGCTCGGCGAAAAGCTGTTCAAACTCGAAAAATCCGCCGACATAACGGAGCAGCTCCGCGCAATCCTGTTCAACGTGCGTCTCCCGCGCGTGCTGCTCGCCTGCATGGTCGGCTGCTGTCTTAGCGTCGCGGGCGCGGCGTATCAGGGCGTGTTCCAAAACCCGATGGCGGCGCCCGACATTCTGGGCGCAAGCTCGGGCGCGGCGGCGGGCGCGGCACTCGCAATCCTGCTTGAGCTTTCCGCAAAAATGGTCATGCTCTTCGCTTTCGGCGCGAGCCTGCTCACAATATCGCTCGTCATGCTCATATCCAACAGCGCGCGCGGCAACCGCGTGCTCCGCATAATCCTCGCGGGCATAATGGTGTCCTCCCTCTGCAACGCGGCGACCTCGTTCATAAAGCTCGTCGCCGACCCGAACGACGTTCTGCCCGAAATCACGTTCTGGCTGATGGGCAGTCTCTCCAAGACGAAGCCCGAAAACGTCCTGTTCGCCGCGTTCCCAATGGCAATCGGACTTATCCCTCTCCTGCTCCTGCGCTGGCGCATCAACCTGCTGACGCTGTCGGACAGCGAAGCGCGCAGCATGGGCGTTAACGTCTCGTTCGTCCGCGTAACGGTAATCGTCTGCGCGACGCTTGTCACGGCGGCGAGCGTTTCCGTCTCCGGCTTAATCGGCTGGGTGGGGCTTGTCGTGCCGCACCTCATGCGGCGGCTCGTCGGCAACAATTATCGGCACCTACTCCCCGCGAGTATGCTCGGCGGCGCGATTTTCCTGCTCATCGTCGATAATGTGTCCCGCAACCTGCTGAAAACGGAAATCCCAATCGGCATACTAACGTCGGTAATCGGCGCGCCGTTCTTCATCTGGCTGATAACGCGGAAGAAAGAAACAGTTTAGTCAATTGACAGTTGACAATTAGGACGGGGGTGAGCGGGACGAGCATTGACGTTAAAGATTTATCATTCTCTTACGGCGACCATTTGGTTTTGGACGGCGTGTCGTTCTCCGCGTCGAACGGCGAGCTGCTGTGCGTACTGGGACCGAACGGCGTGGGCAAATCCACCCTGTTCAACTGCATACTCGGACTGGCGAAGCCGCAGTACGGCGCGGTACTTCTCGACGGCAAGCCCGTCGCCGAATACCCCGCGCGCGAGCTTGCGCTCAAAATAGCCTACGTGCCGCAGTCGCACGCGCCGACGTTTAATTACAGCGTGTTCGACATGGTGCTCATGGGCACGACGGCGCGCGTCGGCGGGTTGTCCGCCCCGGGCGCGGAGCAAATGCAAATCGCGGAGGAAGCGCTGGAGCGCGTCGGCATATCGCACCTGCGCACGCGCGGTTACCTGCAAATATCGGGCGGCGAACGGCAGCTAACGCTCATAGCGCGCGCCCTTGCGCAGAACGCCGACGTTGTGATAATGGACGAGCCGACGGCGAACCTCGATTACGGCAACCAACTCCGCGTCCTAGCCCGCGTGCGCGACCTGACGCGCGAGGGGTTGACCGTCATTCAGTCCACGCACAACCCCGACCACGCGTTCCTGTTCGCCGCGCGCGTTCTCGCGCTCGTCGGCGGCAAGGTCGCGGCGGACGGCAAGCCCGACGAAGTAGTTACGGAGCAACTCATACACGACCTTTACGGCGTGACCGTGCGCCTGACGCGCTCCGAAAGCGGCGCAATCCGCTGCGAACCATTGCTGTAGCCGTTAACTTAAGGTAGCGAACGTGGCTCGAGACACGTTGACTATAAGCAACCCAAACGACCTTAAAATTGAAAGGATTGAACCAAATGAAGAAATCCCTAGCACTCATACTTGCACTCATAATGTGCCTGTCGCTCCTTGCGTCATGCGGCACAACGCCTCCCGCCGCGTCCGAAGCCCCCGCGACCGAAGCCCCCGTCGTCTCCGAATCCCCCACGATAGAGCTTGAAGACCCCGAACCGCCGATAGCGGGCGACACAAGAACCTTCACCGACAGCGTTGAGCGCACGGTCGAAGTGCCCGCCGTCATAACGAAAATTTCGCCCTCCGGCGCGCTGGCGCAGATGTTCCTGCTCGCAATCGCGCCCGACCTCATGGTTTCAATCGCGTCCGAGTACTCGGACGACCAGTCGAAGTACATTCCCGCGTCGGTAACGGGTCTGCCCGTCGTCGGTCAGTTCTACGGCTCGGCGGACTTGAACCTTGAGACAATCGCGTCGATTAACCCCGACGTCGTAATTGACGTCGGCGAGCCGAAAAAGACAATCGTCGAGGACATGGACAGCATCACAACCTCGCTCGCAATCCCCGCCGTGCACATCACCGCGACGCTGAACTCCGCGCCCGACGCGTTCCGCCAGCTCGGAATACTGCTCGGACGCGAGGAGCGCGGCGAAGAGCTTGCGCTCTATTGCGAGAAGATTCTCGCGCAGACGAACGACGTAATGGCGCAGGTCGGCGACAATAAGGTCACGACGCTCTATCTCGTCGGCAGCGCGGGCACAAACGTTCTCGCCAAAGGCTCGTTCCACAGCGAGGTTATCGACTGGCTGACGGAGAACGCCGCCGTCGTCGATGAAGTGTCCTCCAAGGGCAGCGGCAACGAGACGGACTTGGAGCAAATCGCGCTCTGGAACCCCGCGTTCATCATCTTCGCGCCCGACGTGGACGCGGCGGCGGCGCTTGCCGACCCGACGTGGCAGCAGCTTGACGCAATCGCGAATGCGCAGTACCTCATAGTGCCGCAGGGACCCTATAACTGGATGGGCAGCCCTCCGTCAATCAATCGCTACCTCGGGCTTATCTGGCTGACCTACAACCTGTACCCCGACTACGCGACGTTTGACATTAACGCCGAAATCGCCGAGTACTACGAGCAGTTCTACGGCTATGAGCTTACGCCGGAGGAAGTCGGCGCGTTCCTGGGCGCGGAATAATCACGCACAAAACGACGCGCGGTTCCGCCGCGGACATTTCAAAGGAGCCATAATAACATGAAAATGATAACCGTGGCGGGACCGCCGTCGTCAGGCAAGACCTCCGTGATACTGCGTATTGCGGAGGGGCTTGGCTTGCGCGTCGGCGTCGTGAAATTCGACTGCCTGACAAGCTTTGACAAGGCGCGGTACGAGGACGCGGGCATACCCGTCGAAGTCGGTCTGTCCGGCAAGTTCTGCCCCGACCACTTCTTTGTCAACAACGTCGAAGAATGCCACCGTTGGGGACTGCGCAATGAGCTTGACGTACTCATAACCGAGAGCGCGGGACTCTGCAACCGTTGCAGCCCGCACATTACGGGCGTTCCCGGCGTGTGCGTCGTGGACTGCCTGTCCGGCGTGCACACTCCGCGCAAAATCGGACCCATGCTGAAGCTCGCGGACGTCGTAGTCGTCACAAAGGGCGACATAGTGTCGCAAGCCGAGCGCGAGGTGTTCGGTTGGAGCGTGCGCCAAGTTAACTCGAAGGCGCGCATATTCTTCATCAACGGCATAACGGGACAGGGCGCGTTCATGCTGACCAAAACCGTCGCCGACGCGCCCGACATAGACGCGCTGACCGACCGCCGTCTGCGCTTCACAACGCCCGCCGCCGCCTGCTCTTACTGCACGGGTGAGACGCGCATCGGCGAGTACTACCAAATGGGCATGATGCGAAAGCTCCAATTCTCGGAAGAATGAAGCCGCCGCAACGACTATTCTGCGCGAGAGGGGAGTGAACCGCGTGGAGCTTGAAATTGAAAATAAGCCGCTTGCCGCGCTTATTGACGAGTATCCCGCAATCGTCGATTTTCTGCAAAACCTGAATCTTTCGAGTCTCAACCGCGCGGACACGCTGCTGAACGCGCTCTACGCGCTCGACCCCGCGCTGCTTGACGAGTTCGGCATAACGCCGTCGGACGTGCCGTCCCAGCTCGCCGACTTTCTGGAGACGCGCGCGCGTGAGGCGGGCGCGTTTCGCGCCGTCCGCTCCGTAACAATTCTCGGCGGGCGCGACAAATCGGGCGCGGCGGAGAACGTAACCGTCGAAATCCACGCGGGCGAGGTCGTCTCAATCGTCGGTCCCACGGGCAGCGGCAAGTCGCGTCTGCTCGCGGACATCGAGTGCCTTGCCCAAGCCGACACGCCGACGGGACGCAGAATCCTGCTCGACGGGCGCGAGGTAACGTGGGAGGAACGGTTCGAGCTTGAGGGCAGAATCGTCGCGCAGCTGTCGCAAAACATGAATTTCGTCATGGACCTGACCGTGCGCGAATTTCTGGAAATGCACGCCGGTTCGCGCCAAACGCTGCGCGAGGGCGTAATCGAGCGCGTGTTTGAAAAGGCGAACGACCTTGCGGGCGAGAAATTCACCCTTGCGACGCGCCTGACCGAGCTGTCGGGCGGGCAGTCACGCGCGCTGATGATTGCGGACGCGGCGTACATGAGCGCGTCGCCGATTGTGCTGATTGACGAGATTGAAAACGCGGGCGTGGACCGCCGCGAAGCAATAGCCCTCCTTGCCGCGCGCGAAAAAATCGTCCTCGTCTCAACGCACGACCCGCTTCTCGCCCTAGGTGCGGACAGCCGAATCGTCATCAAAAACGGCGGCATTTTCAAGGTAATCGCGACGACCGAGACGGAAAAACGCAGTCTCGCCGAGCTTGAAAAAATCGACCGCCTGCTGTATAATATGCGAGGAAAGCTTCGCGCCGGCGAAATGATAACAGCGGTTGACGAGTGACGCGGCGGAGGTTATAGAAATGAAATTTGTCTTTCCGCGCGCGGAATATGAGGACGGAGCGACCGCGTACATTCGGGAGTTTCACGACCACGCGTCGCAGGTTAACGGCGCGGGCGGTCTTGAACGATATTTGCGCGACCACACCTATTCCGAGTGGCTGGCGAAAGTCCGAGCCGATGCCGACATTGCCAATGTCCCGCCCGGCAAGGTTCCGTCGCTGACCTATTTCTACGTGCGCGAATCCGACGACAAAATTATCGGAATGATAAATATTCGCCTTGCGTTGAACGACTTTTTGCGAACCGAGGGCGGACACATCGGCTATTCGATACGACCGACGGAACGCCGACGCGGCTACGGGACGCAAATGCTGCGCGAAGCTCTGGAGTTCTGCGCGCCAATCGGCTTGCGCGAGGTAATCCTGACCTGCGACAAGTCAAACCCCGCGTCGTCGGGCGTTATCAAAAACTGCGGCGGCGTACTTGACGCGGAGTTTTTCAGCGAAGCTTATAACAAGGTCATTCAACGATACAAAATTATTCGATAAACAGGGGGAGCGCATGACAATGTGGGAACTGTATGACGAGCTGATTGAGGGCATCGACCCGTCGGCGACGGCGGACAAGATTATACGCGGCGCGTACCAAACGCTCGTAATTTCAGGCGAAGGCTACGGCATTTGCAACACGATGGACGACACTTGGCGGCCGAGCGTCCTGCCGTCCAAATCGCTGGGTATGCCGCTGCGCGACCTCGCCGCGTGCGTGAAGTCGTGGAACTTCTCGGAAGCGAGCATCGGGCTTGCCGCGCTGAACGCGTGGTACAACGAAAAGTCGCGCCTGAAAGCGTCGGGCGTCGAAGTCTCCGACCTGCGCCACACGGAGGACAGAACGAACGACCCGTTCATCACATATCAGCGCGACGTGCGCGGCAAAACCGTTACGGTTGTAGGGCATTTCCCATATATCGAGCAGCTCTTCGCGCCCGTCTGCACGCTGCGCATCATCGAGAAATTCATGCCCAAGGACGGCGACTACCCCGAGCAGGCGGCGGAATACCTCCTGCCCGAGAGCGACTTTGTGTTCATTTCAAGCTACACATTCGTCGAAAAACAGCTCCCGCGTTACCTCGAATTGTCACGCGGCGCGAAAGTCACGCTCGTCGGACCCGCGACGACGATGGCTCCGCAGCTCGCGCGTTACGGCATCGCCGACCTGTCGGGCTTCGTCGTCAAGGACTTCCCCGCGGCGGAGCGCGTCGCCCTCGGTCTTGCGGGCGAGAATTTTCATTCGCTCGGGCAAAAAATCAGCATGAGGTTTTAACGCGATATGAGCCGACACATTTTCCTGACGGGCGAGATACAAATCGGCAAATCCACCGCCCTGCGCCGCTTCCTGCTGCAATCAGGCATGACGGCGGACGGCTTCATGTCGCACATTGTTGACACGGCGGACGGCACGCGCACGCTCTACCTCGCGCGCTACGACAGCGTGTTCGGCGAGACGGAGAGCCAAGTCGCCGCGCGCGTCACCCCGCCCGACGGCTTCACCGTCCGCACCGACGTGTTCGACGCATTCGGCGCGGACATAATCGCCCGCGCGGGCAACCGCGACCTCATAATCATGGACGAACTCGGACGCATGGAGGAACAGGCGGAGCGCTTCAAAGCCGCCGTGTTCCGCAAGCTTGACAGCCGCGAAAAGCGCGTAATCGGCGTTGTAAAGCAGGTGCAAACCCCGTTCCTGGACGCGGTGCGCGCCCGCCCCGACGTGCGCGTAATCGAAGTGACCCGCAACAACCGCGACGCAATCCCCAACCTACTGGCGGAGCTGTTGCGCGGCGAGTAACCCACAACCCCACCCCCAAACAAAAACGTCGCCGCCCACAACAGGCAGCGACGTTTTCAACATATTCCCCATCAATGCCGAAGCACCGCAACGACAAACACGCACGCAACCGCCGTTCCGACAGCCGCAATCGCGCTCGCAACCGCGAAAGCCCTGTCCCCCAACGCCCGACGGAGCAGCGCGAACACGCCGATTCCGATAACCCCGCCGAGCGTGTTGCCGATAACGTCCGTAATGTCGCTCGCGCCAATCGCGAACACGAACTGCGCAACCTCAAACAGCAGGCTCAAGCCGAAGCACGGCAAAGCCTTGCGCGCGAACGACCAATCGGGCTTCAGCATGTGCAAATACAGCCCCGTCGGGATAAACGCCAGAACGTTATAGACAATCTCAAACAAGTACAGCCGCCCCGGAATGGACGCGCCATACGGTATCAAGTTGACGCTGCGAACGTGGTTCAAGTCGCCGAGATTTAACCGAAACTTGAACAGCACGAGCCACGCAAGCAGCACAAAATACACCGCCGACAGCCCGACAGTCACGCGTTTCTGCCGCTTACTCATCGCGCGACCCCGTAAACTCAAACGCGACGTTACGCCGCATGTATTCCGCCGCCGCGACCGCGCCCTGATTGTAAGCCACCACGAGCTTCGCATACGCCGCCTCAAACGCAATCCCCGTCAGCGCGCGCGCACCCGTCCGCATGAGCGCGCGACCCGTCGCGTAAACGCTCTCGTCAGTCCAATGTCCGCAGTCGTACAGATACAAATCAATCCCCAGCCGCGCGCAACGCTCCGCAAACGCAACCAGCGAGTGCTCCTCACCCTCAACGCAAGCCGTTGACGAGTGGTAAAGCCTGTGCAAAACGGCGGCGGGTCTGCGCGTCTCAAGGTCGAACATCGCGTAATCCAGCCCCGGGTAAGGCGAAACGCACAGCACCTCTCGCGTCAGCCGAATCTCCCGCAAAAGCTCTGCCCGCGGCACGGCGAACAGCTCCGCCGCGGTAACATTTCGCGCGTCCTCATTCCGCGCGAACGCCCCGTCAACGATTGCGCCGAACTCCAAGCCGCGCTCCGCCGTGAATCGGTCGTCGGAGTCCGCTTCACGCAGTCGTGTGCCCAAGTAGACGACGACGCGCCTGTCCGCGCCCCGAAACGTCGCGAATACGCCCGGCAGCCGCGCGTTCAGCACGAACCGCACCGCGCCGACGAAGTTGTCCACGCCGTTGGAGTTCGCCGCGCCGATGCTCGCGTTGCTCGACACGAACACGACGGGCAGCCCCAAGCCGCGCAGCAGGTAACTGAAAGCGGCGGTCGAATACGGCAGCGTGTCCGTTCCGTGCGTGATTATCACGCCCGCATAGCCCGAAAGGTCTTGTGCCGCAAGGGTATTGTACAGCGTCTCCCAATGCGCGGGACGCAAATTCTCGCTCAAAATATTAAGCGGCTGCAACGTCTCGAACTCAACCGCAATTTCCGCGCGCCTGTAAAACTCGTCGAGCAGCAGGTACCCGACGTCGGCGTCCACGTCGAGCACGCCGCCCGCCGCGCGCGTCCCGATAGTGCCGCCCGTAAATACGACAAGAATTTTCTCCAAAGCAGTCGCCCCCATAAAATCAACTGCCACTACTATAACATCTGCCGCCGCGCGTGTAAACCGCCGAATAATAATCATTGCAAATGCGCCGCGGTTATTGTATAATTTTAAGGTTAGATAGGAGGTGCCGCGATGCCGAAGCATAAGCGTCCGCTGCTGATTACGATTATGGCGATTGCGTTTTTTCAAATGCCGCAGCTTGCCATTGCGCCCGGGCTGGAGAGCATACGGGACAGCTTCCCGGGTTACTCCATAGCCGCCGTCCAAACCGTGACGGCGCTGCAAAACCTGCTCTGCATCGTCTCCGCCGTCACCGCCGCGTTCCTGATTCGCGCGGGGCTGTTCACCAAACGCGCGAGCGCGATTGCGGGTCTGTTCCTCGCGGGACTTACGGGCGCGGTCGCAATCTTCGCCCACACGCAGTTCTGGCACGTCACGCTCCTGTCCGTCGTGCTCGGGCTTGGTCTCGGCTTGCTTATTCCCAGCGCGATGAGCATCGCGATTGACAACTTTGAGGGCGGGGAGCTGCGCATACTGACCGGCGCGCAATCCTCCGCAATCAACACGGGCGGCATCATTCTCGGCATAGTCGGCGGCATTCTCGTCGCCCGAACGGGGCATTGGTACGCGCCGTATATCCTGCTGCTGTCCGTCCTAATCGTCGGGTGCCTGTCGCTGAAAACCCTGCCGCGCGTTGCGCGCGTAAGAGCCGCGAATACGCCGCGAGTTAAAGAGCGCATGAACCGCGACATATTCTTTTACATCGGCGTTTTATTTGTGTTCATGATGGTTTACAATGTCCTGTCGCAGAACATCTCGACGCACCTGGCGCGCATGGGCGCGAGCGCGTCCGTCTCGGGCTTCGCGGTCGCGTTTTCGATGGGCGGCGGCGTAATTTCAGGGCTGTTGTACCCAAAACTCGCGACAAAGCTGCATGACCGTATGCTCGCGCTCGCGTTTTTTGAAATGGCGGTCGGTTTCGCGCTGCTTTTCGTGTTCGACGCGTCGGTTGTGATTACGATGCTCGCGTCGCTGATTGTCGGAATGTCGATGTCAACCCTAGTGCCGCAATGCAATTTCGCCGTGGGCGAGCTTTCAACGCCC
This sequence comes from Oscillospiraceae bacterium, assembly GCA_031261325.1. Lineage (GTDB taxonomy): Bacteria > Bacillota > Clostridia > Oscillospirales > Oscillospiraceae > JAIRRO01. The sequence continues at coordinate 36,747 of JAISKH010000067.1, read as the reverse complement.
GTCACCTCCGTCGTCGCGACGCTCCTGCTGTGCAGCGTGTCGCCGTCGCTCGGCGGGTTCCTGTCGCCCGTCATTTTCACGAACGCGACAGAAGCGATGTTCGGCGACGTGACGGCAAGCCGATTCGGGTTCATGGGCGCGCTCTCGCTCGCGCTCGGCGTTGTGCTGACAGTTTGGCTCGGGCGGAAAAAACGCAAAAAAGCTTAATAAGTTGGCAAAAACTTAAGAAAAACATCAAAATATCTCAAAAAGTCATGTTACAAAATGGGTGATTCATATGAGAATGAGAAAAAAACCGAATCTTCTCCCGCGAATGGAGCGCGTCGCGCACCTGCGCGTAACGGAGGAAACCGCGCCCGTCGGCAAGTGGAAAACCGCGTTCGGTTCGTTTGACGCGTTACATTTAGAGCTTGGTTGCGGCAAAGGACGCTTCACGCGCGACACCGCGCTTACCGCTCCGACAACTCTCCACGTCGCTCTCGAGCGGGTGGAGGACGCGCTCGTCGTAGCGATGGAACGCTCCCAAGACCTTGCAAACACACGGTTTATGAGCTGTGACGCGGTGCTTTTGACGAAGCTTTTCGCCCCGCGCGAGGTTGACCGCATTTACATCAATTTCTGCGACCCGTGGCCCGGGAAAAAGCGCGCGAAACGCCGCCTGACGCACCCGAACTTCCTGAAGCTATACCGAGAAGTCCTTGCGCCGCAAGGGGAAATCCACTTCAAGACGGACAACCTGCCCTTGTTTGAGTACAGCCTTGAGACGTTCGCCGAGTGCGGCTTCGACGTTACCGAGGTTACAAACGACCTGCACGCGAGCGGCGTGAACGGCGTATTGACCGACTACGAGGCGAGGTTCGTTGAGCAGGGAACACGAATAAACCGTTGCGTTGCAACGGTTAGATAGGAGACGCGAATGGGAGCGTTACGATATATAATTGCATTATGGGTGTCAAAAAGCGCGCGAATTGCAATGCGAATCCTAGGCAAAAACGCAACATATCTGCCCGGTAAAATCGCGCTGAAGCTCTGCCCCGACTTCCTGCGCCGCGTCGGAAAACCCCCGAAAATCGTTGCGGTTACAGGGACGAACGGCAAAACCACGTCCTCAAACCTGCTCGGCGACGTGCTGAAGCTTGAGGGGCGGCGCGTGCTCGGCAATCGGCTCGGCTCAAACGTGCCGGCGGGCGTCGCGTCCTGCCTGCTGATGGGCGTAAACCCGTTGGGGCGCAGCCGATTTGACATTGCGGTGCTCGAAATTGACGAACGGAGCGCGCACAAAATACTGCCGCAATTGCAACCTGATTTGATGGTAATTACGAACCTGTTTAGAGACAGCATTATGCGCAACGCGCACCCTGAATATATTGCTACGTTCCTTGAAAAAGCAATCCCAAATGGCACTAAGCTATTACTCAATGCTGACGACTTGTTGTCTGCGAGAACAAAGCAAGAAAACCCGCGCGTTTACTTCGGAATTGAGCGCATGGAGACTGACGTTATCGAGTGCGTAAACCTCATAAACGACATGAGATTATGCCCCGAATGCGGTGCGGAATTGCAATACGATTACCGCCGCTACCACCACATCGGGCGCGCGCATTGCCCGGAGTGCGACTTTGCGTCGCCGCAATACGACTATGCTGCGTCGAAAATCGACTGCGCCGCAATGACTATGACCGTTTTGGACAAGCTGGGCGCGGGCGAGTACACCCTCATGTCGGACAGCGTGTTCAACATTTACAACGAGCTGACCGCCATCACCGCGCTCCGCGAACTCGGGTTCGCGCACGAAAAGATTGCCGCGCGGTTGCGGGAATGCGGCATTGTTGAATCGAGATTTAACCGCGAAAGTGTTGGCAATATTGATGTCGTAATGCAAATGTCCAAGGATAAAAACGCGCTCGCGGGGTCACGAGTTTTCGACTATGTTGCAGGTTTGCCCGGCGAAAAGGAACTTATTTTGATGATGAACTGCCTCCACGACCAGAAGCATTGGAGCGAAAACGTTTGCTGGCTGTACGATTGCGACTTCGAGTTCCTCGCGCGCGACAACATTCGACGCATCGTCGCAACCGGTCCGCGCGCCAAGGATTACACGTTGCGGCTGCTGCTCGCGGGCGTTCCGGAGGAGCGCGTGCGCTGCGTTCCGAACGAGATTGACGCGCCCGACGCGCTCGATTACGCGCCCGAAACCGATGTGTACATCTTCTACGGGACGGACGCGATTGACCTTGCTTACCGAGTCCGCGACAAGACGAAAAGCCTTGCGGCGCAAGCGATAGCGGGGGTGACGGAATGAAGATTGAGTTGCTTTACCCCGAGCTTGCGACGCTGTACGGCGACCCGATGAACATGAATTTCCTGCTGCGCGCGATACCGGACGCGGAGGTTATTCGCACTCGCCATGGAACACAACCCGCGTTCGTTAATGGTGACGTTGAGTTCGTCTATATTGGCTCCATGACAGAGGCGTTACAGATAACGGCAATGCAATCATTGTTGCCATACAAAAGCGAGCTTGAACGATATATAGACAGCAATAAAATATTCCTTGCAACAGGCAACGCGCTTGAGCTGTTCGGCGAACGCATTGTGGACACGGACGGCGCGGAAACCGCGATGCTCGGACTGTTCCCGACGGTTGCGAAGCGCGACATGCTGAACCGTTTCAACGGGCTGTTCCTCGGAAAACTGGAGTCGGAAAACCTCGACATCGTGGGCTTCAAGAGCCAATTTGCGCACAGCTACGGCAGCGCGGACGCGCTGTTCACGGCGACGCGCGGCGCGGGATTAAACCCCGAAGCGCGCGTTGAGGGCTTGCGCCGCAACAACTTTATGGCGACCTATGTGTTGGGACCGCTGCTCGTGTTGAACCCGCCGTTTGCAAAGTATTTGCTGAAGCTACTCGGACGCGGTGACGCGGAGCTACCGTATGAGAGTGCTGCAATGGATTCATATGAGTTGCGATTACGCGAGTTCTCTGACCCGAAAACGGGGTTTGATTACTGATGAAAATAGAGCGCATTAAGGGTGCAACATTGATTGCGGATTGCGAGGACTTTGACCCTGTCGCGACGTTCGACTGCGGGCAATGCTTCCGCTGGGCGGCGGACGAAACGGGCGCGTACACGGGCGTTGCGTTCGGGCGCGTCGCACGCGTATCGCGTGTGGGCGATTCGGTAAAAATCGAGTGTTCGCAAGAGGAATTCGACATTGTGTGGCGCGATTACTTCGACCTCGGGCTGGACTACGCGGCGATTCGCGAGAGTTTCTGCGTGGACGAGCACATGCGCGCGGCGACCGCGTTCGGCACGGGAATCCGCATTCTGCGGCAGGAGCCGTGGGAGGCGCTTTGCTCGTTCATCATCTCGCAATGCAACAACATTCCGCGCATAAAAAAGATAGTCGAAACGCTGTGTCTGCACTTTGGCGAGCCGATTTCGGGCACGAAATATTGCGCGTTTCCGTCGGCGAAAACTATAGCGGCACTAAGCGAAACCGACCTTGCGCCATTGCGCGCGGGCTATCGCGCGGAGTACATAATCGGGGCGGCGCGCGCCGTCGCGAGCGGGGAGCTTGACCTTGACGCGCTGACGCAATGCGACGCGGCGACGGCTCGCGAGGCGGTGAAGTCGTTGCGCGGAGTGGGCAACAAGGTCGCGGACTGTGCGGTGCTGTTCGGGTTGCATCGGCTGGACGCGTTCCCGATTGACACATGGGTGAAAAAGGCGCTCGCGCGGTGGAACGGAACGCTGGACCCCAAGGTGTTTTCCCCCTACGCGGGGATTGCGCAGCAATATATTTTTTATTATGAGCGTAGCGGTCATTGACCTCCTTATTCCCCACGTCCCCCGCAGGGCACCTTTGCGCGTTGCACTCGCTCTGCTGTATTAGATTTTTGAATGTTTTTCAATCTCAAAGGAGATTTGCTCGCCTGTCCGGCGGGGACCCCCTTTCTTATGCGAGAAAGGGGGGAAAGCGCACTTAAGGGGGCTGCGCCCCCTTAAGAATCCCTGCTTCTCAAAGCAATCCAATCTCCAGTCGCTATCGCAAATCAGGTCACTCATTACGCGGCACAAGACTACACTCTAGTGCAAGCTCGCTCGCGCGAAAGCCAACCCTGTTGCAACGATGTATCCTTGCCAAGTGGCAGCTTGCACTACCAATTTACACCTACTGCCCGTTGCACCGCGCTTGGTTTGCGCCTAGCTGTGGGGGTGATTCTTAAGAGGGGGTTTACCCCCTCTTAAGTGCGCTTTCCCCCCTTTCTCGCAAAAGAAAGGGGGCCCCGCGCGGGGAGCGCAAGGAGCAAGTAACAGATAACTGATACCAGATAACAGATATGGAACGGCAAGACGCGACGTAGGACGATAGGACGATGAGTGCCGCTCGGCGGGACGAGGGAATATTGTGGGTCAATTACAAACAAAAAGAGGCTGCAACTGCTGCCCCGCAAGCGCGGCGGCGAGTGCGGCGGGCAGCCGCCCGAGGTCGGCGGCGAGCGAGTTCGGCTTGTTCGTCGCGTCGTCCTGATAGAGCGGCACGAAGTACACATGCTTGCGGTTCAGCAGCCGCGCGATGCTCTCCGCGCTGCCGGACAGCGCGTCATTCGTCGAAACCGCGACGACGACGGGTTTGCCGCGGCGCAGGTGCGCCTTTGCCGCCATGGTTACGGCGGTGTCGGTTATGCCGCGCGCGAGCTTTGAGAGCGTGTTGCCCGTCGCGGGGGCGATTACGAGCGCGTCAAGCATTCCGCTGGGGCCGATAGGCTCCGCCGACTTGATTGTGTGTATAACCGCTTGCCCCGCAACGGTTTCCAGCCGCGTGCGGAAGCTCTCCGCGTCGCCGAAGCGCGTGTCGGTCGCGTATGCCGTTTCGGACATGATGGGCACGAGGTTGTAGTCCTTGGCGAGGGTTTCCGCTGCCGCGAGCGCTTTGTCAAACGTGCAGAACGAGCCGCACATTGCGAATCCGATAGTTTTCATATGCCGAAGCCTTTCTCCCGCAGGATATTGTAGATTGTGTCGCGGATTATCGCGCCTGATGTAACGGGCGCAACCTCGCCCGGGAGGGACAACGCCCACATCGCCTTAACGCCAAGCTTTGACGCGGCGGTTATATCCATACCGCCGGGCTTATATTCGGATAAGGGACGAGATAAAAACGGCTGTATTCATTGCGAATACAGCCGTTTTTTGTGTGGTAAATATCAATCGACTTTTTGGAACGCGACGCGCTCCTCACCGTCGCGAATACTTATTACGCCGCAATATGTGAAACCGAGCTTGGCGAGCAGCTTCAGCATGGCGGCGTTGTCCCTGTGCGTGTCGAGCTTCAGGTTGCGGCACCGCTCGTAGCACCAGTTGAGGCAGAACGCGCCCGCGCCTTTCGCGTCGCGCCGCTTCGCTATTCGGTGCACCACGCCGCACGGCTCGTCGTTCAGCCACGCGCCGTCTATTTGCTCGTAGGTCGGGTCGCGCTCGATGTTGAAGTAAAACACGGCGGTGATTTCGCCGCTGATTTCGCAGACATAGCTTGCGCCGCAGGCTATGTCGTGCTCGACTGTCTCCCGCGTCGGGCGCGAGTCGCCCCATTGCGACGGGTTGCCGCTCTCGCGCATGTACTCGCGCGCGTCCGCGTAAATCCGCAGCACCTCCGCGAGGTCGTCGGTTGTCGTTTTGCGAATCGTCATTGTTCGGCACCTCCGCCGCAAGGGTTATATATCTTTTCCCGCAAGCTCGCCCGAGATAAGTCCGTTCAGCACGGCAAGGGTTTCAAAGGGGAGGAAAGTCGTTGCGGTTACGTCGAATTTTATTTGCGTCTGCGCGGGGAACTCGTCGTCGCCCTCAATAAACGTGAGTTGGACGGGCACCTTCGGGAACGCGTAGAACAGCCATGTGTGACTGCCGTTCGCCGTCTCGCGCAGGAACTCGGCGTTCAGCCGCCGCGCAATGGCGACGAACCGCGCGTAATCGGTTAAGCGTCCGCGCTCCGCCGAGGTCACGCCGTCAGAGCCGTCAAACAATCCCGAAGCGAACGACTTCAAGAACACGAAGTCGTATTGCGGGAAGCCGCCGCCGCCGTGCGTGAGGTAATAGACGATTACGGTTTTGCAGTTGACGCTTGCCGCGTTGCCGCCCACTTGAGTTACGCCGAGCCTGTCAACGCGCCATTGCCGCCCTAGGAAGTCAAGGTTCAGCACGCCGTCAATCGGCGCGGACAGCCCGAGCGCGGTCGCGGCGGCGGAAAGGTCGCGGTCGGCGAGCCGCAGGCGCATCGTTTCGTAGGTCTTTTCGTATCCGTTCATAAATTCACCTCGTTTTATTGGTTGACACGTTTTGCGTGCGCGTGAGCCGCTCGTACCACAGGCGTTTGCCTTTTTTCAGGCTGTGCAGGAAGTCCGCGCCAAGCAACAGGAGCAGCAGCAGCTCGACGATGACGGGGAGATATTGCGCCGCCAGAGATGAGACGAGCGACGCGAGCCACAGGAACAACGGCGCGGCGGCGTTCCGCAACGTGCAGCGCAGTATGAGCGTGAGGGTGAGCAGGCGCGGCTTCTTGCCGATTGCGGCGACCTTGATGCGCACAATTGCCTTGCCGGGCGTGGAGCCGCGCAGAATTACGGAAAACAGCGGGAAATATATGAACATGGTTACAAGCCCAGTGTTCAGCGCGTTAACGTCCGTGAGCCGCGCGACGGGGACGACGATAAGCAGCATTGCAACGCCGTCAAACGCGAGGGCGACTGTGCGCCGCGTGAAGCTGACCTTTCGCCCGCGCTCAACGCTTTTCGCGTCAATGCTGTCGCGGCTCGGCAGGAACTTCAGGAAGCCGCGAAACACCGCGTAACCGAGTACGCCGCCGAGCGTATTGAGCATGAGGTCGTTCACGTCAAACAGCCGATACGGGCGCGAGTACACGCCCCACAGCCCCGTTAGCTGCGTAAGCTCAAACAAGAGCGACAGCAGGAACGAGAACAGCAGCACCTTTTTCAGACTGCTCTTGAAGTAATACGCGAGATAAATGCCGAAAGGCAGGAGCAGCAGGAGGTTGAACATCGGCTCCAGAAAGTAGCTCTCGCGCATTGCGACGAGCCACGTGCGCGGGTTCGACACGTCGAACGACGACTTTTCGAGGAAGTCGATGATGTTTTGGAACGGCACGAGGTTGAGGAACGGCTTTGTGCTCGCGGATACGGTCGCGGGGTCGGGCAGCGGGAGTATGCACAGGTAAAACGCGCATTGCAGGTAGAACAGCATTGAGAACAGAATGAAGCTGCGCAGCACGGAGACGGAGCCGAACTTGCGGTAACAGTAAATGACATACGGCATCGTTAGCAGCAGGGCAATCAGCGGGAACTGCCACGCGGCGGTTGTTATCGGGTATAAGTACGCGTTCATGTGGGTTTACTCCTTGTTGCTGACCGAAAAGATGTAGTGCGGCATGTCAACGCCGTAATAGTGCTTCGTGAATCTGCCGCGAACCGTCATGCCGCAGCGGATTGCGACGTTCATTGACGCGAAATTCGTATCACGGATTATGGAATACACCTCGCGCGCGCCGAGCGTTTCAAAGGCGTATCGCCGACTGCCGACGGCGGCTTCGATTGCGTACCCGTTGTGCCAAAACGCGCGGTTGAACAGGTAGCCGATTTCGACGACGGGCTTGCCGTCCGCGTCCTGTCGGGTAAGCCCGCATTGCCCGAGCATCTCGCCCGTCGATTTGAGGACGACAGCCCATAAGCCGAAGCCGTCGGCGGCGTACCGCGCGAGCTGTTTGTCAAGCCACGCGAGTGTTTCCGCGTCGTCAAACGCGTGTTCGTATGCCGCCATTGTCTCCGCGTCTTGCAGGATTGCGGACAGCGCGGGCAGGTCGGCGGCGGTAAGCTCGCGCGCGTAAAGGCGCGGCGTTTCGTAGATGTGTTTCATTTTGCGGGTGACTCCTTAAAAATTCAGACTTTCACGCAGAGCAGGCAGTATGCCTTGCCCGACGCAATCGGGACGGACTTAACCGCGAAGCCGACGCGCTCGCTTGCCGCCGTGAGTTCTTCCGACGAATACTTGGCAAAGCCGCGCTTGGTGAACGGCAAACTGTCCAGAAATTCCTTTGTGTAGACGGTGTTCACGAATGTGCCGCCGAGTTTAAGTGTGCGATGAAGCTCCGCAAGGCACGAATCCAAGTCCGACCAGAAATAGACGGTGTTCACGGTATACGCTTTGTCAAAAAAGCCGTCCGCGAAGTCAAGACGCGCCACGTCGCCGTGTGTGAGCGTCATTCTGCCGTCCGCGATTGCGCGGCGGTTGCGGCGGAGCGCGGCGCGGAGCATGTCGTCGGAAATTTCAATGCCGAGGAAGCGAGAGTTGTTGCGCCGCGCAAGGCGGCGCAGCATGTAGCCGTTGCCGAAGCCTATATCGAGCACGACGTCGCCGTCCCGCAGCTCCAGCGCGGCTTCCGTTGCGTTGTACTGCTTTTGGTTCATGCGGTTCATAACGAGGGCGGACAGCCTGCCGCCTAAGCCCGTCGGCTTGCGGAATTGGGAACCGATGTACGCGACTATGCTCATGGCTCGGTTTGGCATGTTGTTCGACCTCCCGCTCTATATCTCCAGAAACTCCGCTTTATTGCCGTGCTCTTTGATTATCGCGACGAGCGCCGACGCGTCAAGCCACACGCTGGCGGTGTTTTCGTTCGGGTGAACGCCGATTTGCGCGCCGTCAAACGACTTGTCGATTATGACCTTTACGCGCCTGTCGTCGTCGTTCAGTATGCCGAACGGCGTGACCGCGCCCTTTTGCAGCTTTAGGATTGCGCCCAAGTCGTTCTCGGAGGCGAAGCTGAGTTTCGTTGAACCGATTTTCTCGCTGAACGCTTTCAGCTCGAGCTTTTTATCGTGGCGGACGACGACCAGATAGTAATTGCGCTTCTTATCGTCGCGGACGAAGAGGTTCTTTGCAACCGCGTCGAAGTTCAGGAGGTTGAGCGCGAGCAGGTCGTCAATCGTGAACACGGCGGGGTGCTCGATTATTGTGAAGTCCACGCCGCGCGCCGTGAGTAAATCGCTGATATTTTGTATATTTTCCGTCATGTTATCCGTCCCCTGTGATTTATTGAAATTTTACCGCCATTATACTACAGCCGCGCAGATTGCGCAACACGCGCGGACGCATAAGGACAAGGGCGCGGCTCATACATTCCTGAACGGCGGAATATTTCGGGAAAGGCGGGCGAGCGGCTTGGCGAACGGGGAAAAGGTTGCGGCGGAGGAAGTTGAGACGGTGTTTCGGGAGGACGGCGAGAGCTTTCAGGCGGTTATCGAGCGGGCTTTCAGGCTGCATATAAAGTCGGGCGGTTATGCGAGTGTTGGGGCGGGCGAAGATGACGGGTGACAACTACTCCGTCGGCGTGTACCTGCGCTTGTCGCAGGAGGACGACCGCGACGGGCAGTCCGAGAGCATAGGCAATCAGCGCGAGCTTGTGACGCGGTACGCGGCGGAGCAGGGGTGGAGCGTCGTTGACGTGTACATCGACGACGGGTTCTCGGGGCTGAATTTTGACCGCCCCGACTTTCGGCGGCTCGTGCGCGACATTGAGCGCGGGTGGATTAACCTTGTCATTACGAAAGACCTGTCGCGTCTCGGGCGCGACTATATTGACACGGGATATTATCTGGAGCGGTATTTCCCGAAGATGAACGTGCGGTATATCGCGCTGAACGACGGGATTGACACGTTCGCCGTCGGCGGGAACAACGACATGTCGCCGTTCAAGGCGGTTATCAACGACATGTACGCAAAGGACATCTCCAAGAAAGTGCGAACCGCGCTGCTGGCAAAGAAGCTAAAGGGTGAATTTATCGGCTCTGTCGCGCCATACGGGTACGCAAAGGACGCGGCGGATAAGCGCAGACTTGTGGCGGACAGCGAAACCGCGCCGATTGTGCGGCGGATATTCGCGATGTTTATCGCGGAGGGGACAAAGCTCGGCATCGCGAACGCGCTGACGCGCGAGGGCGTTCCCACTCCGTCACAGTCGAAAAACCTGACGGCGACGCAGCGGCGCAACAAGGGCGTGTGGAACGCGCAGATTATCGGGCGGATACTGACGAACCCGACGTATATCGGCAACCTGACGCAAAATCGCTCCCGCAAGATTAACTACAAGCTGAAGTCCAAGGTCAATCTGCCCGCGGACGACTGGATAACGGTTGAGGGCACGCACGAGCCGCTTGTAACGGCGGAGGAATTTGCGGCGGCGGCGCGGCTGATTGAAACGCGCAATTATGTGAAGCGCGGGAACGCTCGCGCGCATTTGCTGTCGGGGTTGTGCAAGTGCGGCGACTGCGGAGGGGGTATGACGTTCGTAAACGAATCGCCGACGCGCACATACATGGTGTGCTCAACTTGGCGCAAGCACGCGAAGCTCGGCTTGTGCACGGCGCACACGATACGCGAGGAGCGCGTTGAGGACAGCCTGCGGCGGTCGTTGCGGGAGCTAGCGGGGAGCTTAAGCGCGGCGGGGATATTGAGCGCGGCGGAGCAAGCCAATGGGCGGGCGGACGAATGCGAGCGGGAGACAGCCGTGTGCCGTTCGCGGCTCGCGCAGGTTAAGGCGGTTATCGCGAGCCTGTATCGGGACAAGGTGAGCGGGGTTATCACGGAGGAGGAGTTCGCGGAGCTGTCCGACAGGTTCCGCGCCGAGCGGGACGGCTTGTCCGAGCGGCTGCGGCTTGCGGAAGAGCGGGCGGCGCGGGAGGAACGCGTCGGCGCGGCGACGCTTGCCGATTTGCTGGAGGAGTTCCTGACGTTCGAGAACGTTGACCGCGCGACGCTGGCGACGCTCGTTGACAAAATCGAGGTGTTCCGAGACAAGCGAATCAGGATTCACTACAGCTTCGCGGTTTGACGCGCCTTTGCCAAACGTAATTCGCCGCCGCCGGGCTTACTGGCAAGGTCGAGACACAGGCAGTCTTTCTTCAGCTCACGCAGGTGGCTTTCGCCGATTACGCGCCCGGGGATTGTGTTCACCACAACGTCGAACCGCGACAGCTTGCCGTCCAGCTTGCCCGTTTCCTCCGCGCCGTAGCCGTAGGCGCGTATCCACGCGAGGTCGGAGACGCTGCGCGCCGTCGCCGTGACGTGCGCGCCCAAGCCTTTCATGCGGTGGGACAGCAGCTTGCCTATGCGCCCGAAGCCGAGAATGAGACACTCCGAACCCGCGACGGTTATCGGCGTTTCCTGCATAATCAGCCCGATTGCGCCCTCCGCCGCCGCGACGGCGTTTGCGACGGCAAGCTCTTCGCGCTGCAGATAGTCGATTAGCGTCAATTCCATCGTTTCCGCAAGCTTGCGGGATGCGCCGTCCACCCGCCCGGCGCAAATTGTCTGCCCCGGCGAGAGGACGGACAGTATTTCGTGTATCGTATGTAACCCCGACGACAGGGGCGCCGACAACATTCCCTCCCGCGATTGCAGAGGGAGCGGCAGGATTACGCAGTCCGCGCCCTGCGTTGCGGTTCGCGCCAATTCCTCGCGCCGAACATCCCCCTCGAACCGAAGCTTATCAATCGCGAAGGTGGAGACCTCGTGACCGTCGGCGGCGAGCAGCTCGGCGAGCTTCGCCTGTCTCATGTCCCCGCCTATAACGGCAAATCTCATGATAATTCCTCCATTTCATTGAAACTGTGAACCATACTATTCCGCGCTGCCCGCGTTTGTCACCCGTGCGGAGCCGCCCGCGACGTAATCTTTTGCAATAATTTGTAACCGTTTGTTATTGCGCTGTGTTTGACATACGGGGAAACAACTGATACAATAGCAGAGTATTCTTACTGTTGACACAAAAAATGGAGGATAATTATGAAAGCGAAAACCTTGCTCGCGCTGTTGCTGTGCGCATTTATGCTGCTGTCCGTCGCCGCGTGCGCCAAAACCGACGCGCCCGCGAATACATCTGAAAAGCCCGCGGAATCCGCCGAGGCTCCGTCCGACGGCGATTCGGAACCGGCACCGCCCGTTGCCGAGACGTTTGACTTTGACGCGGCTTACGCGGCGTTCGCGCCCGACGACGTGGTTATGACGATTGACGGGACCGACGTTACATGGGACGAATACTATTACTACCTGTTCAGCGCGATTCTCGACGTGCAGGCGACGACGGGCGAGCTGCCCGACTGGTCGCTGCCCGTTGACGAGGGATTGAGCTATACGGGGTACATCGTCAACTCCGCGGACGAGAACGCGAGCATTGCGGGCGCGTTCCTGCGCGGGGCAAGAGAGCTTGACGTTACGCTGACGGACGAGAACAGGGCGGACATCGCGCTGAACATCGAGAACGCGTATAACGAATACGGCGGCGCGGAGGGCTTTAACGCGTTCCTGCGCGAAAACGGCTGCTCGTTCGACGTTTACGACAAAATCTCGAAGATTAACATGCTCGCTTACAACTCGTTCCTCGCGCTTTACGGCGAGAGCGCGGTCAACGTGCCGGACGAGGACGTTGCGGCGCAAATCGCCGACAGCGATTACTTAATGGCGAAGCATATCCTCGTGCTGACGACGAAGGACGACGGCTCGGGCTATTCCGTCCCCATGACGGACGAGGAAAAGGCGGAAGCGCGCGCGAAGGTTGACGGCATTCTCGCGCAGCTCGACGCTTACGCGGGGGACGACTTTGACGCGCTGTTTGACGAGCTTATGAACGCGAACAGCGAGGACACGGCGGGTCTTGCGCTGAACCCGAACGGTTATCTGTTCCAGGCATACGACATGGTAACGGAATTTGAAGAGGGCACGCGCGCTCTTGCCGTCGGCTCCCACAGCGGCGTGGTTGAGACGGATTACGGCTTCCATATTATCTATCGTCTGCCCGTGAATTACGACGTTGTTCCCCTGGCGTATCAGGGTTATCAGGCTTACACGCTGCGCTATATCTCGGCGCAGAGCATGTTCACCGCGCAGGTTGACAAATGGAAAAGCGAGCTTGTCGTTGAGAACGGCGCCGTTTATGACAGCCTTAACCTTGCGGAGATTTTCAAAGTCGCAAAGGCGAAGTAGGCGCGATGGCTACCGACCCGCTCGCGCTGTTTCATAGCTTAACATCGGAATGGTTCAGGCGCACCTTTGGTGCGCCTACTTCCGTTCAGCGGGAGGCTTGGCGCGCCGTCGCTTCCGACAGGCACACGCTTGTTTCCGCGCCGACGGGCACGGGAAAAACGCTCTCGGCGTTCCTCGTGTTCATCGACAGGTTAAAGGCGCGGGCGCGCTCGGGCGAGCTTACGCCGGGGACGCGCGTCATTTACGTCTCGCCGCTCAAATCGCTCGCGGGGGATATTCGCGAGAATTTGCGCCGCCCGCTTGACGGGATAACGGCAATGGAGCGGGAGGCGGGACTGGAAGCGGCGGAACCCGTCACAGCCGCGATACGGACGGGCGACACAACGACCGCCGAGCGGCGGCGCATGATTAAGCACCCGCCGCACATTTTGATTACAACGCCGGAGTCGCTGTATCTTATGCTCACGTCCGCCTCGGGGCGCGGCATATTGCGGACGGCGGAAACTGTTATTATCGACGAGCTGCACGCCGTTATGAGCACGAAGCGCGGCGCGCACCTGACGCTGTCTCTCGCGCGGCTTGACGCGCTGTGCGGTAAGCCGCTTCAGCGCGTCGGACTGTCGGCGACGGTCAGTCCGTTGGAGGTCGCCGCCGCGTATCTCGCGCCCGACGAGGTTGTGATTGCCGCGCCCAAGTCCGAAAAGGCGGCGGAGATTGCCGTTATAAGCCCGATGCCCGACAGCGGCATTCTCGCCGAGGGAACGATATGGCCGGAGCTGGCACGCGCCGCCTTGGGGCATACGGCGGGCGCAAGGACGACAATCGCTTTCTGCGAGAACCGCCGCGCGGCGGAACGACTCGCCTACGAGGTCAACCAAATCGCGGGGGAGGGCTATGCCGCGACGCACCACGGCAGCATGAATAAAGAGCGGCGACTTGAGACTGAAAGCTCGCTCCGCGCGGGCGCGCTGCGTATGCTCGTCGCGACAAGCTCTATGGAGTTGGGAATCGACGTCGGCGCGGTGGACGCTGTGCTGCAAATAGGGAACCCGCGCGGGGTTTCGAGTGCGCTTCAGCGTCTCGGTCGGGCGGGGCACACGCCGAACGGTAAGAGCGTCATGATTATGCTGCCGCGCATGGCGGCGGAAGCTCTGTCCTGCGGCTTGACGGCGCAATGCGCGCGGTTGGGGCTGATTGAGCGGCTTGTGCCGCCGACGAAGTGCCTTGACGTGCTGGCGCAGCACCTTGTTTCAATGGCGGCTTGCGGAGAGTATACGGTGGACGACGTGCTCGCGCTGTTGCCGCGCGCTTATCCGTTCCGCGACGTGACGCGCGAGGAATTGGAGAGCGTACTGCGTATGCTCGCGGGCGACTGGGAGCATCGGCGCGACGTGCCCGTGCGCCCGCGCTTGCTGTATGACCGCGTGCACGGCACGGTTTCGGGCGACGCTTACAGCCGTATGCTTGCAATCTCGACGGGCGGAACGATTCCCGACAGGGGAATGTACTCGGTGAAGTCGGAGACGGGCGTGAAGCTCGGCGAGCTTGACGAGGAGTTTGTGTTTGAAGCGCGGGTTGGGGATAAGTTCCTGCTCGGCGCGTTTGCTTGGCGAATTAAGAGCATGGACCGCGACGCGGTGACTGTCGCTCCCGCGAGCGTTGAGGGCGCTTCGCCGCCGTTCTGGAAGGGCGATTGGTCGGGGCGACCTATTGAGACGGGGCTTGCCTTCGGGCAAATTTTGCGCGAATTGGGACAGGCGGCGGCGGTCGGCGAGCTTGAGGGTTCGCTTGTCGCTCTGGGATTGGACGAGCGGGCGGCGCGGGCGGCGGGCGGCGTGATTGAAAATCAACTGGAAGCGACGGGCGTTCTGCCCGACGACAGGACGGTCATTGTCGAGCGGTTCACGGACGACACGGGAATTGCGCAGATGATGATTCACTCGGTATTCGGGCGGCGCGTTAACGCTCCGCTTGCGCTGCTTGCGCGGGAAACGCTCGCGCGAATTGCGGGTATGGACATCGGCGTTTTTGACGATGAGGACGGGTTTTTGCTGTTCCCGTACTCGCTCGGCGAATTGCCGAAGGGCTTGCTGTTCGCGATTGACCGCGCTTCTGCGCGAAACGTGCTCGCGGCATTGCTGCCCGCAACGCCGCTGTTCAGTATGAGCTTCCGCTACAACGCGGCGCGCGCGCTGATGATGGGCGTTCGCCGCGCGGGGCGCACTCCGCTGTGGGTGCAGCGACTGCGCGGGGCGGAAATGCTGGAAGCTGTAATAAACGACGCGACGCACCCGCTTGTTCGCGAGACGACGCGCGAGTGCATGGAGGAGCTTTGGGATGTGGACGGCGCGCTGCGCGTGCTGGAGGGGATTGCGACGGGGGCGATTGCCGTGCGCGAGGTGTGGTGCGACATTCCGTCGCCCATGTCTCTGCCGTTCCGCCGCGCCGCCGAAGCCGTGCATACCTATGACTACGCGCCTACGCCGCAGGGGATAGTCCGCGCGGTTACGGCGAACCTTGACGCGGCGGAGCTTTTGCCGCCGTCCGACGAGCGGCTTGAAGCGGTTAGTGCGCCGCGACCCGCGCCCGTCGATGAGACAGAGCTGCACACGCGGCTGATGATTGAGGGCGACGCGGTTGCGGGCGAGCTTGACGCGCCGATTGCGTGGCTGCAACGCCTTGCGCGGCGGGAGCGCGCGCTGTACATTGAGCCGGGACTTTGGATTGCGGCGGAGCACCGCGAGGACTACGCGCTCGCGCTTGAGGGCGGGGACGCCGCCATGCGTGAGCGCGTTGCAAGGCGCGCATTGCGCTATCGCGGGGCGCAAACGGTTGACACAATTGCCGAGCGATACTTTTGGGAGAGCGACGAGGCGAGCCGCGTATTAACCGCGCTGACGGCGAGGCGCGAAGCCGTTGAGGTTGACGGAACGTATTACCACGCGGAGCTTTATGAGCGGGCGCGGCGCGAAACCGTGACCGACAGGCGCGCGCGGGCGGAGACGCGGGAACCGGCGGCTTATGCGCGGCTTGCGACGGCGCGTTTGCGCGTTGCCGCGCCCGCGGAGGAACAGCTTGTTGCCGCGCTCAAGCGGTTGCGCGACGAGCCGACGCCAATAGAGCTGTGGGAGAACGTGATTCTGCCCGCGCGGGTTACGGGGTATCGCTCCGAAATGCTGGACAAGCTGCTCGCGGCGGGCGAGGTGTTCTGGCATGTTGAAAACGACCGCGTGAGCTTTAGGCTGTACGCGGATATTGACTACGAAGCGGAGCTGCCGGAGGTTGACGGCCTGTCGGAGGACGAGCGGCTGATTTACGACTTCCTGCGCACGCGGGGCGCGAGCTTTACGCGGGCGATGCCCGTGCCGAGCGGGGGAGCTTCGCAGGTTGACGCGCTGCTGTCGCTCGCGGCGGCGGGGCTGATTCACGCGGACAGCTTCGTGCCGATTCGCCGTATGGCAGACGCGGCGAAGCTCGCGAAATCAACGCAACGGCAGCGCACGCGCGCGAGAACCGCGACGCTCGACGGTCGGTGGGAGGTCACGCGCCCGCAGCTTGCGCCCGACGGGGAGACGGCGGTTAACCGCGCGTTTGACCGCGCGCCGCTGCTCTGCCGCGAGACTGTTACGGGCATGGCGTGGGGCGCGGCGCTTGAGGTTTTGCGCGTTTGGGAGTACACGGGGCGCGCGCGGCGCGGCTACTTCGTGCGCGGGCTTTCGGGCGCGCAGTACATTCGCGAGGGCGACTGGGAGCGGGTGAGCACGGTTATGAAGTCGCCCGCCGACATTGTGTGGCTGAACGCGGTTGACCCCGCGCAACCGTGGGGCAAGGCGTTGCGGCACAGCGAGGGGCGGGCGTTTATCGCCGTTTCTGGCACGGTCGTCGCGCTTAAGGACGGGTTGCCCGTCGCGGTTTTGGAGCGGCGCGGGGCGCAATTGCGCGTGTTTGACGACGAGTGCGCGGCGGGCGCGCTGGCGGCTCTCGCGCGGGAGTTCAAGGCGCGGCGTATATTGCCCGACGTTGCGCGGCTGACGGTCAAGTCGTACCCCGCGGAGTGCGAAGCCGCGCTCTCGGCGGCGGGCTTTACGCGCGTGATGAGCGACTTCGCGCTGTATCGCGGGGTGTGAGCGAAGCTACGCAAACGATTGCGGAAAATCTTGTTGACTTTGTTGCGCGATTCTCATATACTGCAAAATGTGTTAAACCTATAAGCATTAAGTATATGAAAAGAGGAATCCACATGAAAACACACGCACTGAAAAAGACACTTGCCCTGCTGCTCGCTCTGCTGATGATGACGGCGGTTCTCGCGGCGTGCGGCGAAAAAGCACCCGCAGCGTCCCCGTCCGCCGCACCCGCCGCAAGCGCAAGCGCGGCAACCGAAGCCCCCGAAGTCACGGAAGCCCCCGCGGCGCCCAAGCCGCCCGTCGAACTGACGAACGTCAGCTATGACCCGACGCGCGAGCTGTACGACGCATACAACAAGCTGTTCACGGCGTACTGGCTTGAGACGCAGAACCAAGAGGTTACGGTTACGCAGTCGCACGGCGGCTCCGGCAAGCAGGCGCGCGCCGTTCTTGAGGGCGTGGAAGCCGACGTGGTTACGCTCGCGCTGGAATACGACGTGGGCGAGCTTGAGCGCGGCGGACTGATTCAGCCCGGTTGGGTCGGCGAATTTCCGCTTTCCAGCGCGCCTTACACCTCCACAATCGTTTTCCTTGTCCGCGCGGGCAACCCCAAGGGCTTGAACGACTGGGACGACATCGTTAAGCCCGGCGTTGAGGTTATCACACCTGACCCCAAAACCTCCGGCGGAGCGCGCTGGAACTTCCTCGCGGCGTGGGCGTTCTCCGACAAGGCGAGCGGCGGCGACGAAGCGGTTAACAAGAAGTTCCTCTCCGACCTTTACACAAACGTGACGGTGCTTGACTCCGGCGCGCGCGGCTCGACGACGACGTTCGTTGAAAACGGACAGGGCGATGTGCTGCTTGCATGGGAGAATGAGGCGTTCCTGTCATTGCGCGAGCACCCGGGCGAGTTTGAGATTGTAACGCCGAGCGTTTCGATTCTCGCGCAGCCTTCGGTCGCAATCGTTGACGAAGTTGCCGACAAGCGCGGCACGCAGGAGATAGCGCACGCGTACCTCGAGTACCTGTACTCCGACGACGCGCAGCGGCTTGAGGGCGAGAACTTCTATCGCCCGTCGAATCAGGCGATTCTCGCCGAGTTCTCCGAGACTTTCGACCTTGAGGTAAACCTCGTGAACATCGACGACGACTTCGGCGGTTGGGCGGCGGCGACGGCTAAGTTCTTTGCCGACGGCACAATCTTCGACGAGATTTACGCGAAATAATTCAGGTTAGTTACTTATAAGGGGGGGTGAGTTCCGTGAGACTGCGCAAACGCAACAAGGTTATTCCCGGCTTCGGGCTTTCAATGGGCGTGACGATTTCAATGCTCAGTCTCGTGGTGCTCATTCCCCTCGTTTCCGTGTTCATCAACCTCGCGGGTATATCGTTTGCGGACTTCTGGAAAATCGTGACGGATTCGCAGCTTGTGGCGGCTTACAAGGTCAGTTTGACGAGCGCGTTTATCGCCGCGTGCGTTAACGGCGTGTTCGGCGTATTGCTCGCTTGGGTGCTGACGCGGTATGAGTTCCCGGGCAAGCGGATATTGGACGGCTTCATTGAGCTGCCGTTCGCGCTGCCGACGGCGGTCGCGGGTATCGCGCTTACCACGCTCTACAGCGACAAGGGTTGGTTCGGGTCGGTTTTCGCGAAAATCGGGATAAAGGTGTCGTATACGCGGATTGGTATAACGATTGCGATGATTTTCATCGGGATTCCGTTCGTCGTGCGCGCGATTCAGCCCGTTTTGGAAAAGCTCGACGGCTCATATGAGGAGGCGGCGGAAATTCTCGGCGCGTCCCGCAGTCGCACGTTCTTTAAGGTGATATTCCCGGAGATTCTGCCCGCCGCGCTGACGGGCTTCGGACTCGCTTTCGCTCGGTGTATCGGCGAATACGGCTCCGTTGTGTTTATCGCGGGGAATATCCCGTGGAAAACGCAAATCGTGCCGCTTATGATTATGAGTAAGCTGGAGCAGTTTAATTACACGGCGGCGACGAGTATCGCGCTCGTGATGATTGTTTTTTCGTTCGTGATTCTCTTTACGATTAACATCATACAGAGCCGCGTCGCGAAAAGGGCGGGTGGTAAATAGTGAAACCAAAGGCTGTTAAGAAGAGCGCGACGAAGTACATATTGATTGCCCTCGCGGTGCTGTTTATCGCGGTCATGCTCGCCGTGCCGCTGGCGACGGTGCTTGTTTACGCGCTGCGGCAGGGTTGGGATACGTTCGCGGCGGCGATTGTTGACCCATACGCGATTAAGGCGTTGAAGCTGACGCTGACGGCGGCGGGCACGACGGTCGTGCTCAACACGTTTTTCGGCGTGTTCGCTTCGTGGGCGATTACGAAGTTCCGCTTCCGCGGCAAGCAGATATTGACGACGCTGATTGACATTCCGTTCGCGATTTCGCCCGTAATCGCGGGGCTTGTGTTTATTTACGTGTTCGGGCGTATCGGCTGGGCTTACCCGTTCTTGCAGGCGCACGACATTAAGATAGTGTTCGCGGTGCCGGGTATTATCCTCGCGACGATATTTGTTACGTTCCCGTTCATCTCGCGCGAGCTTATTCCGCTCATGCAGTCCTCCGGCACGGACGAGGAGGAAGCGGCGGCATTGATGGGCGCGGGCGGTCTGCGGATTTACCGCAAGATTACGTTCCCGCACGTCAAGTGGGGCTTGCTCTATGGGATTATACTGTGCACGGCGCGCGCCGTCGGCGAGTTCGGAGCCGTCTCCGTCGTCAGCGGGCACCTGCGCGGCAAGACGAACACGCTTCCGCTGCACATCGAGATACTGTTCAGCGAGTTTCACCTTACCGCGTCGTTTGCCGTTTCGTCAATACTCGTCGCCATGACGGTCGTCATTCTGGTGCTGCGCAACATCGTTGAATACCGCGTCAAGCGCGAGGAAAGGAGCCACTAAGCATGTATGTTGAACTGAAAAACATCAACAAGACTTTTAACGGGTTTCAGGCTTCGCGCGATGTGAGCTTCGGCATTGAGCAGGGGCAGCTTGTCGGCTTACTCGGACCCTCCGGCAGCGGCAAGACGACGATTCTGCGCATGATTGCGGGGCTTGAATATCCCGACAGCGGGGATATTATCATCAACGGCGTGCGCGTGAACGACATTCCCGCTTCCAAGCGCGGCATCGGCTTTGTGTTCCAGAGCTACGCGCTGTTCCGTTACATGACGGTTTACGACAACATCGCGTTCGGGCTTGAGGTTCAGCGGAGCCGCAAGGCGGATATACGCGCGCGCGTCGCGGAGCTTATAAAGCTCATCGGGCTTGAGGGCATGGAAAAACGCTATCCGCATCAGCTTTCGGGCGGGCAGAGACAGCGCGTCGCGTTCGCGCGGGCGCTTGCGCCCAACCCGCAGTTGCTGCTGCTTGACGAGCCGTTCGCCGCGATTGACGCGAAGGTGCGGCGGGAGCTGCGCGCTTGGCTGCGCGAGACGATTAACAAGGTCGGGATTACGAGCATATTCGTGACGCATGACCAAGACGAGGCGATTGAGGTCGCGGACGAGATTATCATCACGAACGCGGGTCAGGTGGAGCAAAAAGGCTCGCCCGTCGAGATTTATAAGCACCCGGCGACGCCGTTCTCCGCGCAGTTCATCGGTCAGTCGCGCACGGTTGAGAATTACGCCGCGCTGAACGGGTTCGAGCATGTTGCGGGGTTTGACCGCGCGATTGTGCGCCCGGAGTTCATCGACGTTGAGAAGCGCGGCAAGCGGCTGATGTTCGAGAGCGCGGCGGAGACGGGCGTCGTCGAGAGCATCTTCTTCCGCGGCAACCTGTCCGAGCTGACCATCAACCTCGGCGGCACGCGCATAATCGCGAACCGCGCGCTTGAGGCGGAGGAGGTCGCGGTGGGCGAGGAGGTCAGCGTGCTGATTTATCGGCTGTACCTGTACAACGACAGCGCGGTGCGGCTGGCGGAAAACGTGCTGATACGCGACGTGAACACGGTGTTTATATAGGAAAAACCGCCGTAAGGCGGTTTTTCCTATATTACTCCCCACGTCTCCCGCCGCACTTGTTTTTTTATTGCTTTATCTCAAAGGAGATTTGCTCGCCTGTCCGGCGGGGACCCCCTTTTCTTGCGTGAGAAAAGGGGGGAAAAGCACGCTCAAGGGGGATACCCCCTTGAGAATCCCCCGCGCGCTATCGCAAACCAAGCGCGGCGTTACGGGCAAAAGGTTAAAGCTATTGTGCAAGCTCGCTCACGCGAAGTTGACATCTTTGCAACGCATATGTCCTTGCCGATAGGCAGCTTGCTCTATCAAGTTAACCTTTTGCCCGTAACTGCGCAATTGGTTTGCGCCTAGCTGCGGGGGTGATTCTTAAGAGGGGCACAGCCCCTCTTAAGTGCGCTTTCCCCCCTTTCTCGCATAAGAAAGGGGGCGCCGTCCGCGTAGGACGAGGGGTAGATAACAGATAACTGATAATAGATAATAGATAACAGATAAGGACGCGGCGGGGACGGGAGTATAACGAAAAGCCCGCCGTCAGGCGGGCTTTCTTATTGGCGCAGTCTTGCGTGTTTTTGCAGCTCGTCAGCAATTTCGCGGAACTCCGCGCTGCCGCGGATTGAGTCGAACGCGGGCTTTTCCATGTCGTGCAGCATGTCGAGCGAGTGGTTTTCCGTTGAATTGAAGATAACCCCGTCGTATTTCTTGCCGCGAAACAGCAGGGACGTATGCACCGTTTCGGGGTCGTATTCCTCGTCGAGCTTTATGGCGTGCTCGGCGGCGAGCTTCAGCTCCGCGCTCGCGGTGGCATAGTCGCCGCGAGCGACGGCGAAGCGGGACAGGTCGAAGTGAGCGTATGCCGCGTTCTCCCTGTACATGCCGTAATCCCCGTCCTCGTAATAAATGTCCAGCAACGCGAGCATTTTTTGCTTGACGGCGACGACCTCATCATCCGTGTAGCGCGGCGCGCCGTAGTTGACGTAGCTGATATTCAGCATCAGGAGTGTCTGACCTATGTAGGATTTCAGCAAATCCAAACGCGCGTCAAAGCCGTTTATTTGCGCGAGCAGCACGTCGCGCGACAGCCACATTGACGGCATTTTCTCCGCGAGGGCGACGGCTTTTTCGCGCTGACCTATTTCGGGCTCGCAGTAGAGGAAGCAGAGTATTTGTATCGCGTTTTGGCGGCACTCATCGTCTGCGGACTCGGCTAGGATTTTCTCGCCGAGCCGCATTACCTCTTGCGTCATCTCGTTGCGTATCGGTTCGGGCTTGTCGTTTTCGCGCTCCATCCAGAGGCGGGTCATAAGACCGCTCATGAGCTTGTGACTGTTCGGAAATTCGCGCAAGCCCGCGCGTAAGACTTCGGCGGCTTCCGCGTTGTGAAAGCCGTGCAGATAGAGTTCATATGCCGCGTCGTAAATTTCCTGTATGCGCTTGTCCTTCGCGGTCACGTCGATGCCGAGCAGAACGTCCGACGACACGCCGAACAGGTTCGCGAGTATGGGCAGCAGCGTAATGTCGGGCAGGGACGCGCCCGTCTCCCACTTCGACACCGCTTGTGTTGTGAGGTTCAGGTATTCCGCGAGCTGCTCCTGCGTCATGTCGCGCTCGCGCCGCAGTTTTTTGATAATTTCGCCGATGTTCATGCAGTTACCTCCGTTGCAATATTCAAAACGTCTTTGTGTTTGTATTGTAACAGAATTGCCGCGCGGAAACAATGTAGCGTCGTTCGACACGCGGTCAACTGTGGGTTGATTTTTGCGAATTGCGCTCAAGAAAAAGCCCGCCTTTCGGCGGGCGGGTTCGTTATATAATTACGAGATTTTCGACCGTCACCGCGCCGTTCTCTATGTGGAACGAGCGGAGCGTGGGCGGTTCCGCCGCGAGCGAGAGGATTAGGTAGCTCGCTTTCGGGTCGCGGGCGAGCTTGATGTCCTCCTCCGACGGGCGCGACGGCGTTGACGGGTGCGAGTGCCAGTTGCCGAGCGGGGTCAGACCGAGCGCGCGCGTGTCCTTGACCGACGCGAGCTGCTGCCGCGGGTCAATAGTGAAGTGCTCCGCCGAGCGGTCAATGTTGTCAAGCAGGTAGACCTTCTCGATTGACTTGCCGCCGTTGCCGACCAAACCCGCAATAAGCCCGCAAGCCTCATTAGGCAAAGCCCCACGCGCATGAGCGACTATCGCGTCAAAATCCGATTTAGCAAGCGTTATATCCAAACTCGTTCCCCCGTCCAAAATTGTCAATTGTCAATTGTTAATTGTTAATTGAGCTCGCATGCCGCTTGCTCGTAGTCGAACGGCTCCGTTATCGTCGCGTGGTCGCCGCAGACGGCGCAGTCGTGGCGGTGCGGCAGCTTGATTTTGCGGAACTCCATCGTCAGCGCGTCGTAGGTCATGAGCGAGCCTGTGAGCAGCTTGCCCTTGCCGATTATGTACTTGACGGCTTCCATCGCTTGCAGGGAGCCGATTACGCCGCCCATCGCGCCGATAACGCCCGCTTCGCGGCATGTCGGCACAGCGTCGGGCGGGGGCGGTTCCTTGAACACGCAGCGGTAACACGGTCCCTCACCGGGGACGTAGGTCATGAGCTGACCCTTGAAGCGGATAATGCCCGCGTGCGAAAACGGCTTGCCCGCGAGGACGCACGCGTCGTTAATCAGGAACTTCGCGGGGAAATTGTCCGTGCCGTCGATGATGAAGTCATAGTCCGCGATTAGCTCCATGACGTTCTTGGCGAGCACGAACTTGCGGTAGGTGTTCACCGTTATTTCGGGGTTGATTGCGAGCATGGACTCTTTCGCAGACTCGACCTTTGACTTGCCCACGTCGGGCGTTGAGTGAATAACCTGCCGTTGCAGGTTGGAAATGTCCACCGTGTCCGCGTCCGCGATGCCGATTGTGCCGACTCCCGCGGCGGCGAGATACAGCGCGGCGGGCGCGCCCAGTCCGCCCGCGCCGATTATGAGGACTTTCGCCTCCATGAGCTTTTTCTGCCCCTTAACGCCGACTTCCTTGAGGATAATGTGGCGCGAATAACGCTCCAGTTGTTCGTTCGTGAACGCCATTATCGTGTCTCCCCGAGCGCAAACGCGCCGCCGCCCATGAAGTAGAGAAACTCAACCTCGTCGCCGTCTTTCAGCTCGGTGGTATCGAAATCGTCTGTCTGCACAAATTCGTCGTTGACGGAGACGGACACGTATTGCGGCGTTTCAACGTCCTCCGCGACTATGAGCTGCGCGACGGTTGTGCCGTCCGCGTACTCCTTTTTCTCACCCGCGACTGTAATTTTCATTAGTCTCCAACCTTTCTCACGATTAAGTTATATGTTCCGTCGCCGTTATCGACGAGCTTCAGCACCTGATGCCCCTCGTCCTTGACGCTGCGCGGTACGTTCTGCACGGGTTCGCCGTCGTTCAGGCGGACGGCGAGGATTTGCCCGTCGTCCAATTCCTCCAGCGCGACCTTTGCCTTGACGAATGTCACGGGGCAGACAACGTCCGTCGCGTCAACCTCCGCGTCTATGGTGTACGGTAAATCAGCCATTGTTGTACGCCTCCAATATCTCGGTTTTCAGCGCGTCCCAACCCGCGCGCTCGATTGCGACGCGGAAACGCTCGCTCGGCTTTGCGTTCTTGTCGAAGAACGCGAGCGCCGCGTCCGCGACGCGGAAGAGCGCCTCACGCTCCTCAATTATCGGCAGAATTTCCTCGCCCTTGGCGATTTTATTGCCGAATGTGCCGCCGAACGAGACGATGTAACCGGGCTTGCCCTGCCACGCGTCAAACGGGCAGGACTTCACGCAACGCCCGCAGTTGTTGCACTTTGCTGTGTCGAGCGCGAGTGCTTCGCCGTCCTCGGTAATCGCGCCCTCTCGGCACGCCTTGACGCACACGCCGCACATTGTGCACGCCGCCTTGTCGTAGGAGATAATCAGCCCGCCCTTAACGCCGACGTCGTTTTCCTCGGCTTTCAGGCAGTTGTTGACGCAACCCGTTACGCCGAACTTGAACTTGTGCGGAAGCTCGCGCCCGAAATAGCGGTCGGAAATGTCCTTTGCCAGACCGTAGGTTTCTATGCAACCGCTGGGGCAAATGTCGCTGCCCTGACACGCCGTCACCGTGCGCACGCGCGGTCCGCACACGCCCGTGTCCACGCCGCCGGCGGCAAGCTCCGCCTTGACGGCTTCAACGTCGGGCAGCTTGATGAACGGAATTTCAACGCCCTGACGCGACGTGAGGTGGACGGCGGACGCGCCGTACTTTTTCGCGATTTCCGCGATTGTAATGAGCTGCTCCGCCGTGAGGTTGCCGCCCACGACCTTTAGGCGCAGGGAGAAGTTGTCCTTCTGCACCTGCCGCATGAACCCGCCGTTTTTAAGAGCCTTGTAGTCAACCGCCATTGATTATTCCTCCTTATTTGCGGCGGCAGCCGCTTGTTTGAAGTCCGCTATGAGGTCGTCCGCGTCCTCAATGCCGACGGAGACGCGAATCAGGTCGTCATACACGCCGGCGTTCGCCTTTTGCTCCTCGGTGGAATGTATGTAGATTGTGGACGCGGGGTGGATTACGAGCGTGCGCACGTCGCCGATGTTCGTCGCGATTGTCGCGTACTTTAGGTTGTTAAGCAGGCGGAACGCCCTGTCGCGGCTGCCCGCGCGTATTGTGAGGATTGCGCCGCCCGCGCCGCGCTTCATCTGCGCGTCGGTCAGCGATTTGTAGGGGCTTGAACTAAGCCCGGGATAGTTTACGGCGGCGATGTTCGGGTCGGCTTCCAGCGCGCGGGCGAGGGCGAGCGCGTTGCCGCACAGTCGCTCCATGCGCAGCCCGAGCGTTTCCAGCCCGAGCACGTTGAGGTACGCGTTTTCGGGGGCGAGGCACGCGCCGAAGTTGCGCCACGTGTCCTGCCGCAGGCGTGCCGTGAACGCGAGCTTGCCCATTTGTTTATACTTCGCGAGGGCGGGGAACCGCTCGAAATCCCACTTGAACCGCCCGCCGTCAACGATTACGCCCGAAATTGAGTTGCCGCTGCCGTTAATGTACTTCGATGATGAGTGTACCACAATCGCCGCGCCGAAATCAAGGGGGCGAATCAGCGCGGGGGTTGCAGTCGTCGCGTCCACAATCAGCGGGATTGCGTACTTATCGGCAACGTCGGCGACGGCGCGGAGGTTCACGACGTCGAGCTTCGGGTTGCCGATTAGCTCCGCGAAGATTGCGCGCGTGCGCTCCGTAATCGCGCCCTCAACCTCTTCGGCTGTAACGGAATTGACGAACCGCGTCGTAATGCCGAACTGCGCGAGGTCGCCGAACAGGTCGAGCGTGCCGCCGAATAGCGCCGCGCCGGAGACAATCTCGTCGCCCGATTGCAGTATGTTCACGAGCGCCATCGCGATTGCCGCCATGCCGGAGGACGTTGCGACGGCTTCCGCGCCGCCCTCGATTGCGGCTATGCGACGCTCAAACGCCGCGACGGTCGGGTTGCCGATGCGCGTGTAGGAGAAGCCGGGCGCGCGACCGGCGAACACTTTTTCCAGCGTCTCGGCGGAATCGCGCGCGAACGCCGACGACTGATGAATCGCGGGGAGCGTCGCGCCCGTCGCGTCCGGAACCGCCGCCGCGTTGTGCAGCAGGAGCGTGTTGAAGCCGATTGCGGCGTTTTGAGCTGACTTTTCGGGCATGGCAGGTTGCTCCTTTATCGAACGAATTACGCCGCAAGCCGCCGTCGCGTGCGTTATGCGGTCAATCAGAATCAGCTCGCCCAGCGTGCGGTGCGACGAGAACTCGCCCATGACGGCGGGTTCGTTCAGCGTTATCTCGCAGGAGGCGAGCGCGTTTTTGGCGAGGACGGCGGCGGGCAAATGCTCGCCCGTGTTAACGTCCACCGTGTGGTTTATCGCGGTGACGGCGGCGGGGAGCAGCCGCGTGCCGAGTTTTACCCAGTATTCGCCGCCCGCTCTCAGGGGGTTGTCGTCCGTCCACAGCAGGTCGGCGGAGAACGTTTTCGCCGTGCGCAGTCCCGACTTCGATTCAAGCACGCTGCCGCGCGAAACGTCAATCTCGCGGTCCAACTCAATCGTCACGGGTTGCCCCGAGACGGCGGAGGTTGCGGGCTTGCCCGCCGCGATTATGGATTTTACGCGCGCGGTTTCGTTGTTCGGCAGAACGGTCAGCGTGTCGCCGACGGCTATGCCGCCGCACTCGATTTGCCCCTGAAAGCCGCGAAACGTGCGGTCGGGACGGGAAACGCGCTGCACGGGCATGTAAAACCCGCGCTCGTTAAAGCTTGCCGTAACGTCAACCGTTTCGAGGTGGCGGAGCAGCGTGTCGCCCGCGTACCACGGCAGGTTTGGGGAGGACTTCGTAACGTTGTCGCCCTCCGTCGCCGATAGCGGGATTATTATAGCGTTTTCAAGGTTAAGCTCGGCTTTCAGGGCGTTCAGCTCCGCCGTTATCGCGTCAAAGCGCGTCTCGCTGTAGCCGATTAAGTCCATTTTGTTGACGGCGAACACGAAGTGGCGTATGCCCATGAGGGCGCAAATGCGCGCGTGCCGCCGCGTTTGAATGAGCACCCCGCGCGACGCGTCCACGAGTATGACGGCGAGGTCGGCAAAGCTCGCGCCGACAGCCATGTTGCGCGTGTACTCCTCATGCCCGGGTGTGTCCGCGACGATGAAGCTGCGCGCGTCCGTCGTGAAATAGCGGTAAGCAACGTCGATTGTAATGCCCTGCTCGCGCTCCGCCATAAGTCCGTCCAGCAGGAGCGAATAGTCAAGCTCGCCGCCGCGACTGCCGACGCGCGAATCGAGCAGCAACGCCTGCTCCTGGTCGGCGTAGAGCAGCTTGGAGTCGTACAAGATGTGCCCGATGAGCGTGGATTTGCCGTCGTCCACGCTGCCGCAGGTTATGAATTTAAGCAGACCGTTTGCCATTAAAAGTACCCTTCTCTCTTGCGGCGTTCCATACTGCCGGCGGCTTCGTTGTCGATGACGCGGCTCGTTCGCTCACTCGTCGCGGCGGCGAGGGTTTCGGCGATAACCGCGTCGAGCGTGTCCGCGTCGGACTCCGTGCCGCCCGTCAGCGGGTAACACCCGAGTGTGCGGAATCGCACCTTTTTCGTCTCTACCGATTCGCCGGGGAGAATGCGCATACGCTCGTCGTCCACCATGATGATGTTGCCGTCACGGTACACGACGGGGCGTTCTTTCGCGAAATAGAGTGGCACGATGTCAATTTGCTCGCGCCTTATGTATTGCCAAATGTCTTTTTCCGTCCAGTTCGATATGGGGAAAACGCGGACGGACTCGCCCTTGTGCAGCTTCGTGTTATACAGCTTCCAGACCTCGGGACGCTGGTTCTTCGGGTCCCAAGCGTGGTTCTCGTTGCGGAAGCTGAAAACGCGCTCCTTGGCGCGGGACTTCTCCTCGTCGCGCCGCCCACCGCCGAACGCGGCTGTGAAGTTGTACTTCGTCAGGGCTTGCTTCAGGGCTTGGGTTTTGAGTATATCGGTGTAAGCCGCGCCGTGGTCGAACGGGTTAATGCCCTGTTCAAGCGCTTCCTCGTTGCGGTAAACCAGCAGCTCGATGCCGAGCCTTTCGGCGGTGCGGTCGCGGAAGTCAATCATCTCGTGGAACTTCCAGCCCGTGTCGATATGCAGGAACGGGAACGGCGGTTTCTCGGGGTAGAACGCCTTGAGCGCGAGGTGCAGCATGACGCTGCTGTCCTTGCCGATGGAGTACAGCATGACGGGGCGCTCGCACTCCGCCGCGACCTCACGAATGATGTATATCGCTTCGGCTTCCAGTTCGTCTAAGTGGGTAAGTGACATGGTTTCGCCTCCTAATACGCGTTGGATTCGCGGGAATCTACCGTTATTTCAACGGTTTTGCCGTCGGGCTTTTCAACGGACCAATGTGTCAGCGCGCCGTCCCGCCGTGCGGAGAGCTTGCCGCCGCGCCCGCCCGCGTCCGCGCCGAGGTACAGACGTATTGCGCCGCGCGGGCATTCCTTGACGCAGGACGCGCAGCCCCAGCAATTATCGGGAGTTTTAATGTATGCCGCCGCGTCCACCCAAATCAGCGTCCCGGGGCAAACCACGGCGCACGCGCCGCAGGCGACGCACTTTTCGCGGCTTATCTCAATGCTCATACGTCTCACCGACTTTCACAAGGTCGCGGAATATCATCTTCAGCTCGCCGTTTTCCAGCCGCGAGTTGACGAACACGCTGAAATTCGCGTCGTCGCGCTCGGGGTAATCGGTGTTCTCGGCGAAGCTGTGCCACCGCGTTTCGCGGCGCGCGCGCAGGTGCGCAATGACCGACCGCGCGAGGGTCAGGCGTTCGCGAAGCTCAAAGATATACGCAAGCTCGCGCGTGTCGGCGGCGGCGAGGACTTCCGCGCGGCGCGCAATTTCGCGGATTTTCTCGTCCGCGACGGCGAGCGACGACTCCGAAAATCTGTAGTCGGCGGAAATGCCGCCCGCGTATTCGTCCATGACTGACTGCATTTCGGCTTCGAGCGCGTCCGTGGTATCGTTTGCGTCGCTGCGCCGCAGGGTTTGCTCAAGCGCAACGCGGAGCGACTCGGCTTCGGCGAGGTCTGCGGCGGGCGGCGGGGAAGCGGTGTAACGCAGCGCGGCTTTGCCGACGATTTCGCCCTCCGCAAGTGCGCCCGTGACGTACTTTTGCGGTGCGCCGCCAGCAACGTCGCCCGCCGCGAAGAGAGCTTTCAGCGTCGTCTCGCGCTCGGTCGATACCCAGTAGCCGGACGCGGTGTGCCCGCCGACGATGTACGGCTCGGTGCCCTCAATCTCGACGTTGCGCACGCTCGGCGTTTCGCCCGATTCGAGCCAGCGCAGGGTTTGCAGCGGAGCCATGTTGAGGTAGGCGCGCTGTAGCTGTTCGTCATGCTCGGCGGTTATGCCGACGGTTTTCAGCGCGCAGGGACCGCGCCCCTCGCGGTTTTCCGTAACCGTGCCGTGCACGCGCTGCGACGTGGTTATGCCGTACTTTTGCTCGTAAATCTCGCCGCTCGCGTTGACCTGCCGCGCGCCGACGCCTTGGGCGAGCGTGCCTGTCGGGGCGATTGTGTCCTTGCAGCGCAGGGCGATGAAGCGCATTTCGAGCGTCGTCATCTCCGCGCCCGCGCGTATGCCCATCGCGTAACCCGCGCCCGTGTTGAACGGGGGATACCACATCTTGTGGCGCGAAAACCCGGGATTATTCGGCTTGTAAAGTCCCGACGCGCCGCCCGTTGCGCACAGCGTCGCGCTCGCGGTCAGGACGTACAGCACGGGTTTTAGTAAATCGATTGCGTAAGCGCCGATTACGCGGTCGTCTCGGACGATGTAGTCGATGACCGCGACGTGGTTCAGGACGGTGACGCGCGGCTGACTTTCGACGGCAGCGGCGAGGAGCGGCTTGATGTTCTCGCCGTTAATCTTGATGTTGCGCGTGCCGCGCGCGGCGTAGGTGCCGTCGGGATTTTTCAGCATCGTCAGCCCGAGGGCTTCAAGCTTTTCGGCGGCGGCGTTCAGCCCGCGCGCCATGGTAATCAGCAAATCCTCACGCACGATGCCCTCCGCGTCGGCGCGCGCGTAATCCACGTAGGATTCTGGCGTTTTGCCGGGAACTATGTAGGCGTTCAGCGCGTTAACGCCCGCCGCGAGGCAGCCGCTGCGCTTAATATGCGCCTTTTCCGCAATCAGCACGGAGCCGCTTGCGGAGCTTTCGCAAAAGGAGAGCGCGGCGGCGCAACCCGCCGTCCCACCGCCGATGATAAGAAAATCCGTTGCGATTGCTTCAATTGTAAGGCGTTCGTTCATGCGCGGCACCTTCTTTATTCCTTTGCATTTTTCAGTCTGTACTGTATTATAAGGCATGGGCGCGGAAATTTCCACCGAAAAATACGCAAACGATTGCGCAACAAGGCTATTGCGCTTTGCGCCGCAACGCGTTATAATTAACGCAAATATGAAATGCGGGTGATTGAATGACGCTGAAAGAAATTGCGGCGCGGGCGGGAGTTTCGGTTTCAACCGTTTCGCGCGTGATAAATTCGCCGGACGACAGCTTTGCGCGGCGCGAGGTGCGCGAGCGGATCTGGGACATCGTGCGCGAGACGGGTTATGTGCCGAACGGCGCGGCGCGCGAGCTTAAAACGGGGAAAAGCTCCGCCGTCGGCGCAAAGACGCACACGCTGACGTGCGTGCTTGGGCGGACGCTTCGGCGCGACGACAACCCGTTTTTCGCGAGCGTCGCGCGCGCGGCGGAGC
The DNA here is from genome assembly GCA_031261325.1 of Oscillospiraceae bacterium. Lineage (GTDB taxonomy): Bacteria > Bacillota > Clostridia > Oscillospirales > Oscillospiraceae > JAIRRO01. The sequence continues at coordinate 5,313 of JAISKH010000067.1, read as the reverse complement.
AGCAGGCACTCGACCTCGGCTACGTGGTTACAAGCTCGTACTCGCTGTTCGACATTGACAACAGCGCGCTCCTGCGCAAGATTGAGGACAGCCGCACGGACGGCGCGATTGTGCTCGGGCGGTTCGACAGCGGCATGTCACGGTTTTTCAGCTCGCACTATAAGAATCTCGTTTACGTGGGGCGCAACCCGATTGACGAGCCTTGGGACCAAGTGATTTGCGACGGGTATGAGGCGACGAAAACCGCGATTGAGCACCTGATTGCCTACGGGCACACGCGAATCGGTTACATCGGCGACACGGAGAACGAGGTGCGGTATCAGGCGTATCGCGACACGGTGCGGCTGCGCGGACTGGACGACGACATGTCGCTCGTGGCGAGCGCGGCGCACGACGGGCAGGGCGGTTACGCGGGCGCGAAACAGTTGCTGGAGCGGGCGAACCCGCTGCCTACGGCTGTGTTTTGCGCGGCGGACGTCGCGGCAATCGCGGCGATGAAGATGTTCAGCGAGGCGGACATTCGCGTTCCGGCGCAGCTCTCGGTTATCGGGCTGGACGACATTGAGCTTGCGGCTTACGTCTCGCCGATGCTGACGACGGTCAGTATCCCGAAGGTCGAGCTGGGCGCGGTCGCGGTGCGCACGCTGGTGGACAGGATTGAGCGCGTGCACCGACTGCCGATGAAGATTTACATTCCGCACAAGCTGATTGTGCGGGAGAGCACGGCGATGGAGAGCATTGTGGATAAGGGGAGTTATATATAGCCGTAAAAAAAGCTCCGCAACCGATTGGTTGCGGAGCTTTTTTTGCGCTCGCGTTACGCGTTTTGCAGGCGCGCCGTTGCGGCGAGGAAGCGCGGGTGGTTGCGGATTTGGTCGAACGCGGGTTTTTCAAGTACGCGCGTTGAAATGATGTGCGCGCCGAGCGGCACGGGGAGCGCGCGGTTCGTCCGCTCCTCGGGGATAAACGTCGTTACCATGAGCGGCGGGAGCGCGGGGTCGCACGCGGTGTCGGCGACGCGCTCGATGTAGTCCAGCGCGCGTTCCGCGTCCTCGGCGGCGAGCAGCGCGGCGATTTGGATTTGCGTATCCGCAAGCTGACTTGCAATTATCTCCGGGTGATTACGGTCGTCATTCGGCTCACGACCGCTGCCAAGACCGTCATTTAGCCACAGCAGCGCAAGCCGCCATGACTGCTCCGCGAGCATGAGACGGAGCAGCGACTCAGGTTCGTGCGGAATTTGTAGCAGCCGCTCCAGTGATTCGAGCTTTTGCAGCGTTTCGTTCGTGAGCTGCGAGAACTTTACCGCAATGCCGCGCAGACGGGCAATGTCGTCGCGTGTTGACGCGCCGCTGACATTGCCGAACAAGAGCTGCGCGTACTCGCGGCAATGGTACACGTCGGGGAGCGACGCGATTTGCGCCGCCGCGTTTTCGTGCTCACCGAGCCGACTGTAAACATGAATCAGTTGTATCGCCGCGCTCGCGCGTATAGAGCTGTCGGTGCTGCTGTCCAACACGCGCTTAATGACCGCGAGGGCTTCGCGCGGTTCGCCGTTGCCTTGCAAGTCCGCCGCGTATTCCAGTTGAAGCTCGTGGTTGTGCGGAAACTCCAGCGCGAGATTGCGCGTTATCGCGCGTATTTCCTCCATTATCAGGTCTGTCTCGTCTTGGTCAAGCTCGTACATGGTTTTGCCGACCGTGGACATGTACAGCTCATGCGCGCGCGCCCGCTCGCTTGCGATACGCTCCTTGTCGCGCAGCTCGCTCATGCCGAGCAGTTCGTCCGTCGTCACGCCGAAGTATCGCGCGAGACGCGGGAACAGCGTAACGTCCGGCAGAGCGGCGTTCGTCTCCCACTTGGAAACCGCTTGGTACGACACGCCGATAATGTCCGCGAGCTGCTCCTGCGTCAGCTCCCGCGACTTGCGCAGGGACTTAATTTTGTCGCCGAAATTGTATTCCATGATGTCACCTCGTTGCGTTTATTGACCGGTCTGACGTTATTATCGCACATTGGCGGCGGGTTTACTACCCCTGCGCAGTTGAGAACTTTACTACCGTGGGTAGAATTTCGGCGCAAAGCAAGGGGCGGGTTTTGCAACCCGCCCGCGATTATTTTACTTTACAGCAGCAGATTGCCGTCCGCGTCTCCGCTGCCGCTGCGCTCCTCAAACATGTCGAGCAGGTCCTTTGTCGTGAGTTTTTTCTTTTCCTCGCCCGCGATGTCGATTATAATTTTGCCGTCGTAGAGCATAATCAGGCGGTCGCCGTGGGCAATCGCGTCGCGCATATTGTGCGTGACCATCATCGTCGTGAGGTTGTTGCGCGCCACGATTTGCTCCGACAGCTCAAGCACTCGCGCGGCAGTTTTCGGGTCAAGCGCGGCGGTGTGCTCGTCAAGCAGCAGCAGCTTCGGCGACTTGAGCGTCGCCATCAGGAGCGTGAGCGCCTGCCGCTGCCCGCCGGAGAGCAAGCCGACCTTTGAGGTCAGGCGGTTCTCAAGCCCGAGGTCAAGCGTCGCGAGCAGCTCGCGATATTCCTCACGCTCGTGCGGGGTTACGCCCCACTTGAGCGTGCGTCTCTGTCCGCGACGCTTTGCGATTGCGAGGTTTTCCTCAATCCCCATGCTCGCGGCGGTGCCCATCATCGGGTCCTGAAACACGCGCCCGATAAGGTTCGCGCGCTTGTATTCGGGCAGACGCGTCACGTCGCGCCCGTCGATTGTGATGCTGCCTGAATCCACGCCGTAAACCCCCGCGACGGCGGAGAGCAGGGTGGACTTGCCCGCGCCGTTGCCGCCGATAACGGACACGAACTCGCCGGGGCTAAGGTGGAGCGACACGCCGCGCAGGGCGGTTTTCTCGTTCACCGTGCCGTGGTTGAAGATTTTAACGATATTGCGTACATCAAGCATGTTCACTCACCGCCCTTTTCCGGTCGGCGCAGCGACTTGATAATCGTGCGCGCGTAGGACTGCATTATCGGCAGCGTCAGCGCGACCGTAACCGTCGCCGCGACGAAGAGCTTCAGGTCGTTCGCCGCAAGACCCATTTTAATCACGAGCGCGATAATCACGCGGTACACGACCGCGCCGAGTATCACGGAAACAAGCGTGTTCTTGAACGATTTTGTGCCGAACAGGACCTCGCCGATTATGAGCGACGCAAGCCCGATAACGATTGAGCCGATGCCCATCGTTATGTCCGCGAACGTCTGGTGCTGCGCGATGAGCGCGCCGGCGAACCCGACAAGCCCGTTGGACAGCATCAGCCCGAGGATAATCATGCTCGTGGTGTTAATTCCCTGCGCGCGAACCATATTCGGGTTGTTGCCCGTTGCGCGAATCGCGCTGCCAAGCTCCGTTCCGAAGAACCAGTACAGCAGGGCGACAATGACGACGAGGCACGCAACGCCGACTATCAGCGCGGGGATATTCAGCGGCAGATTAAATCGCTCAAACGGCGTGAACACCGAGGGAACCTTGAACGGCAGGAGCGGCGTGTTCGGGCGACCCATGACGCGCAGATTTATCGAGTACAGCGCGGTCAGCGTCAGGATACCGGACAGCAGGGCGGGAATACGCAGCTTCGTGTGCAGCACGCCCGTAAGCAATCCCGCGAGTAAGCCCGCGAAGAACGCCGCGAAGGTCGCCAAAAACGGCGAATAACCCGCCGTTATCATGCGCGCCGCGACGGACGCGCCGAGCACAATCGTGCCCTCAACGGTCAGGTCGGCGATGTCAAGCACGCGGTACGTTATAAACACGCCGAGCACCATAATGCCCCACAGCAGCCCGAGGGATACCGCGCCGGACATTATCGTCGGCATTATCGTCCACAAATACAGCATCGCCGCGAGAGCCGCGGCTCGTACTATCCACGGTATAACAGATTTTTTGTTCATAGTGTGCCTTTCATTATACGAGGGCGGGAAGTTTAATCCCGCCCCCGTAATTTGTTCTTTTGGCGTTTATGAGTGGAAGATATACTGCTTCAGCTCGCCGGGAATCTCAATGCCAAGCTCGTCCGCGACGTCGCCGTTAATGGAGTACTCGAAGTCCGTAGAGTGGCGAATCGGCATCGTGGAGATGTCCCTGCCGTTTGCGAGTATATCGACAGCCATGAGCCCCGTCTGATAGCCGAGGTCGTAGTAGTTGATTCCGAGCGTCGCGAGTCCGCCGGACTCGACCATGCCGGTTTCGGCGCAGATGACGGGGGTTTTGGAGTCCTTGGTCACGCCGTAAACCACGGGCATCGTGCTCGCGAGTACGTTATCCGTCGGGAGATACAGCGCGTCAACGTCGCCGACTATCGAGGTGACAGCCTGCTGCACGTCGTTGGAGGACACGACCGTGACTTCCTTCCAAGCAAGCCCGAGCGACTCGACATACGCCTTGGCGATGTCCACCTGCAGGAGCGAGTTGTCCTCACTTGAGTTATACACGAAGCCGATTGTCTTTGCCTCGGGCGCGATTTGGAGGAGGAGGTCAATCTGGTCGGAGATGGGGTTCATGTCGCTTGTGCCGGAAACGTTGCGCCCGGGCGCGTCGTCATTGTCCACAAGTCCGGCGGTGACGTAATCGGTAATCGCGGTGCCGAGAATCGGGATTGTCGTCGTCTTACCCGCGACGGACTGCGCGGCGGGGGTAGCGATAGCGAGAATGAGGTCAACGTTGTTGCCGACGAACTGGTCGGCGATAGTCGCGAGATTGGAGGACTCGCCGGAGGAGATTTGGACATTCAGCTTAACCGTCTCGCCGTCCACATAGCCGTTGTCGGCAAGCGCTTTCACAAAGCCCTCGCGTGAGGCGGAGAGCGCGGGGTGCTCGACAAGCTGGACTATGCCGACTTCGGGGATAACCAAGGGAGCTTCGGACGCGGGAGCCGCTGTTGCGGGCGCGTCGGACTGCGACGGCGCGTTGCCGGAGCCTGTGTCCTTGGGCGCGCCGGGCGCACAGGCGGCAAGGGCGAGCGCGAGCGTCAGCGCGAGGAGGAGAGCGATAAGTTTTTTCATGTCAATCTTCCTTTTTTTCTACTTATTTGCGGTTTATTTTATGGAAAAGATTATAGTACATGTGGCATGGTATGTCAAATGTTTTTCCTTATTCCCTCGTCTCGCCGAGGCGGCACCTCTCGTCCTATCGTCCTTCGTCGTAACTTTCCGTTCCATATCTGTTATCAAAGATAATTAGATTACCTATTTCCTCGCCTATCCGGCGGGGACCCCCTTTCTTATGCGAGAAAGGGGGGAAAGCGCACTTAAGAGGGGCTGTGCCCCTCTTAAGAATCACCCCCACAGCTAGGCGCAAACC